>CBHFMJ010000090.1:0-8665 GCA_965994715.1 uncultured bacterium
GGCGCGGCGCCAGGGGGCGCCGCTGATCCTGCTCGCCGGCCACGTGGACACGGTCCCCCTCGGCGAGAGCGCCCCCAGGCGCCGAGAGGGCGGCACGATCCACGGCCGGGGAGCCGCGGACATGAAAGGCGGGATCGCCGTGCTCCTGGAGGTCGCCGAGGCGCTCGCCGACCGCCGCGTCCCGTCCGAGCTCGACGTGGGGGTCCTCTGCTTCGGTCGGGAGGAGCTCCCGTTCGCGGAGAGCGCCCTCATCCCGCTGTTCGCGCGACGGCCGGAGATCCGCGACGCCGCGCTCGCGATCGTCCTCGAACCCACCGACAACACCCTCGAGCTCGGCTGCCTCGGGAACCTGAACGCGACCGTGCGGTTCGAGGGCGAGGCGGCGCACACGGCCCGGCCCTGGTTCGGACGCAACGCGATCCACGCCGCGGTCGCCGCACTCGCGTCGGTCGCCGACCTGGCTGTCGAAGACGTGGATGTCGGCGGGCTCACGTACAAGGAGGTCGCGTCCGTCACCTCGATCGAGGGCGGCCTCGCGACGAACGTCGTACCGTCCCATGCCGCCGCGCGCGTGAACCTCCGGTACGCCCCCACACGGACGCCGGAGGACGCGGAGCGCTACCTCGGCGAGCTCCTCGCGCACCCGTCCGCGATCGTCACGATCGACGGCAACGCGCCGCCCGGCAAGGTCCCGGTGAGGAACCCGTTGGTCGACCGGCTCCGGGCCGCCGGCGACCTCGCCGTCGGCCCGAAACAAGCCTGGACCCCCGTGGCCGAGTTCGGTCTGATCGGCGTGGATGCGGTGAACTTCGGACCGGGCGACCCGCAGTACGCTCACAGGGACGACGAGCGCGTCGCGGCCGACGCGCTCGTCCGGTCCCACGACGTGCTGTGCGCGTTCCTGGAGGGCGCGCCCGGAAGGGAAGATCGCGGAGAGGCGTAGATGGTGCACCTGTCGCCGGGGATGCGAACCTCGGATCCGTACCCGTTCGAGGAGCTGGACCGCCGGAAGGCTGCCGCGATGGCGGCCGGACGTCCGATCGTCGACTTCGGTGTGGGCGATCCGCGGGAGGAGACACCGGCGTTCATCCGCGAGGCTCTGAAGGACGCGATCGGGCCGACCTCGTCGTATCCGCGCGCCGCCGGGCTCCCGGAGCTTCGCGCCGCGATCGCCGCCTGGGTCGAGCGGCGGTTCGGTGTCCGCCTCGACCCCGACGTCCACATCCTGCCGACCCTGGGTTCGAAGGAGCCGATCTTCCATCTCGCGCAATCGCTCCTCGACCCCGCCGGAGGGAAGCACCTCGTGACGGTGACGACCCCGGGCTACACGATCCCCGAGCGGGGCGCGCGGTTCGCCGGAGGTGACGTCGCCCGCCTCTCTCTCGCCGAGCCGAACCGGTTCCTGCCCGATCTGGACGCGGTCGACGCCTCCACCTGGGACCGCACCGCGATCCTGTGGCTGAACTATCCGAACAACCCGACGGGCTCGACGGCGCCGCTCGACTTCCTCCGGCGAGCCGCCGACCACAGCCGTACACACGACGTGCTCCTCGCCTCCGACGAGGCGTACAGCGAGCTGTTCTTCTACGGCGAACCGCCGGCCTCCGTCCTCCAGACGGGAGACCTGACGAACGTCATCGCGTTCCACACGCTGAGCAAACGCTCGTCGATGACGGGCTACCGGTCGGGGTTCGTCGCCGGGGATCCCGAGCTGATCGCAGCGCTGAAGGCGCTCCGGCCTTCCGTCGGCGTGACGCCGCAGGAGTTCGTGCAGCGTGCATCGATCGCGGCGTGGAGCGACGAGGGCCACGTCGAGGAGGTCCGCGCGGTCTACGCCCGGAAGCGGAAGCTGTTCCTCGATCTCTTCGCGTCGCGCGGTGTGCGGGTCCCGGCGAGCGAGGCCACGTTCTACCTCTGGGTGGCCGTCCCGGCATCCACCACCTCGCTCGACTGGTCGCTCCACCTGCTCGAGCGCGCGGACGTGATCGTCGCGCCCGGTTCCTTCTTCGGACCGGACGGGGAAGGGTACGTCCGGATGGCGATGGTGCCGACGATCGAGGAGTGCGAGCGTGCCGCGGAGGCGCTCGACGGGCTGCTGGGAGCAGGCGCATGAGCACGGATCAGGCGGGCTTGGCGGACAGGATCGAGCGGTCCTGGACCGAGCCCGACCGGCTCGATGCCGCGGCGGTGGAAGAGGCGGTCGGGATGCTGGACCGAGGGGAGCTCCGCGTGGCCGAGCCCGACGGCGCCGCCTGGCGGGTGAACGAGTGGGCGAAGAAGGCAGTGCTCCTCTACTTCCGGGTGCGTGACCTCGAGACGACCGAGGTCGGCCCGTTCGAGTATCACGACCGGCTTCCCCTGAAGTCCGGCTACGAACGGGCGGGAGTGCGGGTCGTCCCTCCGGCGACGGCCCGCTACGGCG
Source organism: uncultured bacterium (assembly GCA_965994715.1). Lineage (GTDB taxonomy): Bacteria > Actinomycetota > UBA4738 > UBA4738 > HRBIN12 > JAJNBA01. Next base: position 2,423 of record CBHFMJ010000090.1, read on the forward strand.
CGTTCCTGTCACCCGGAGTCGTGTTGATGCCGAGCTACGTGAACATCGGCGCCTGGGTCGGCCCCGGAGCGCTCGTGGACACCTGGGCGACGGTGGGGTCCTGCGCGCAGATCGGCGCGGGGGTGCACCTGTCGGGCGGCGTCGGGATCGGCGGGGTCCTCGAGCCGGTCCAGGCCGGCCCGGTGATCGTGGAGGACGGTGCGTTCGTGGGCTCACGATGCATCGTGGTCGAGGGCGTCCGCGTGCGTTCGCGCGCGGTGCTGGGAGCCGGGCTGATCCTCACCGGCAACACCCCGGTGATCGACGTTACCGGCGACGAGCCCGTGGAGCACCGGGGCGAGGTGCCGGCCGGGGCGATCGTCGTGCCCGGCTCCCGTGCCCGCGACTTCCCCGCCGGCGGGTACGGTCTTCCGGCCGGACTGATCATCGGTTACCGGACCGGGGCGACGGAGTCCAAGCTCCAACTCAACGAGCTGCTCCGCGAGTTCGGATCGTCGGTGGGCTCCTGACGGATGGCGGAGCGGCAGAAGATCCGACGCGAGGCGGATGACGGCCGCCAGACACGCCACCGGGCCACGCTCGAGTCGCCGCTGTCCGCGACGTGGCAGCCACGCGTCCGCGAACGGGCCGTGCTCGTCGGTGTCGGACCCGGCATCAGCGAGGCGGACCTCGACGAGCTCGACGCGCTTGCGGACTCGGCCGGCGCCGACGCGGTCTCCCGGATCGTCCAGAGTCGACGGGAGCCCGATCCTGGCACGTTCATCGGCCGGGGCAAGCTCGAGGAGCTCCACCACACGGTGCATCGCCTCGGCGCGGGATCGGTGATCCTGGACCAGGAGCTCACGCCCGGGCAGCTCCGGAGCCTCGAGGAGCGGCTCGGCGTGAAGGTGATCGATCGCACGGCGCTGATCCTCGACATCTTCGCCCTGCACGCGAGGAGCCGGGAGGGCAAGGCGCAGGTCGAGCTCGCCCAGCTGAACTACCTGCTGCCACGGCTCCGGGGGTGGGGTGAGGCGATGAGCCGCCTGGGAGGGGGGATCGGCACGCGGGGTCCGGGCGAGACGAAGATGGAGGTCGACCGTCAGCACATCCGGCGCCGTATCTCGAAGCTCCGCCGTGACATCAAGACGCTCACGAAGACCCGCGACGTCAAGCGTTCCCGCCGTCAGGATTCCGGGATCCCGCAGGTGGCGATCGCCGGCTACACCAACGCGGGCAAGTCGACCCTGATGAACCGCCTGACAGGGGCGAAGACGGTCGTGGCCGACCAGCTCTTCGCCACCCTCGATCCCACCACCCGCCGGATCGAGCTCCCCGGCCGGCGTCGCGCCGTGATCTCCGACACCGTCGGGTTCGTGGGCAAGCTGCCCCACGACCTGGTGGAGGCCTTCCGCTCCACCCTCGAGGAAGTGGTCTTGGCCGACCTGATCGTGCACGTCGCCGACGCCACGTCGCCTGCGCTCGACGACCAGGTGGACGCCGTCCGGCGGGTGCTGGGAGAGATCGGGGCCGGCCAGATCCCGGAGGTCCTCGCGTTGAACAAGATCGACGAGGTCCCCGGATCCGCGCGCGCCAGGCTCGCCGGCCGGTTCCCGGGGTCGGTCGCGGTCTCCGCGCTCACCGGCGAGGGATCGGACGGTCTGCTCGAGGTGATCGGTGCGCGCGTGCCCCATCCACCCGTCGAGGTGACGCTGCTCGTCCCGTTCGGAAGCGAGGACGTGACGGCGCGCCTCTACCGGGAGGCCGAGGTCCTGTCGAAGGAGACGGACACCGACGGGACGATCGTGCAGGTACGCGTGGGCCTGCGGCTGCTGTCCGCGATCCGTCCGTTCGTCGTGGACGGGAGCTGAGCCCTACCGATCCGGCCGGCCCAGCCTCCAGAGCCCCTCGTCCGCCCAGTTGCCGGTGATCACCGTGTCGGGGTCCTGTCCGCGCTCGAGCGCGAGCCGCAGGGCGAGGATCTGCAGCCGGACCGTGAGCGGGATCTGAGCCAGGAGCATCGGGAGGGGCGCCTGCTCGCCCAGCGTGGAGACCGGGATGCCCTCGGCGGCGGCGGCGGCCGTCACGGCCCGCACGAAGCCGTCCGTATCGGGCGTCGTCAGGCCGAGCAAGGCGTCCCGATGATCGAGCGGCACCGCCGAGCCGTGGAGGAGGTATTCGATGTCGTGCCCTTCGGCCATCACCCGGGCGCCCTCACGGAGCTTGAGCGCGCCCTCGCGTGCGGTGAACGCGGCGGGCCCGGCGCCCGCGATCACGAGCGTCCGCTCGGGGACCCGCACGGACTCGGTCCCGGACGCCTCGATCGCGTGGCGCACCGCGCCGGGAACGAGCGCGAGCGTGTCCTCCGTGATCGAGTCCGCGCCCATCTCCTTCGCGATCATCGCGAGCACGAGCAGCGCGGTGGTGTAGCTCACGGTGTAGGTCTCCGCGGTCTCGGCCGGGCACGTCTCGACCGCGTGCGGGAAGGGTGTGCCGCGCTTCGTGATCATCATCACGTCGAGATCGGCGGTCGTCGCGAGCGCGCGGGCGGCGAGCGCATAGGCCGTCTCGCCCGTGTGGGTGATCAGGATGATCGCGTCGTCGGGGCCGACGATGGGCGCCCAGACGACGAAGCGCATCGATGAAACGGCGACGGCCGAACGCCCCGCGTCCTGGAGCATCCCGGCTCCGAGGATCGCGGCGTGATGGCTCGTGCCGGTCCCGACGAGCCAGATCCGCTTCGCCCGCTTGAGGCGGTCGGCCGCCACGATCGTCTGATCCCGGGCACGATCGGAGGTGAGGAGGTGAGAGAGCTCGTCGGGCTGCGAGAGGATCTGACTCTCGAGCTTGGTGCTCGACTGCATGGACATCGGTCGGGTCCCCTCTCGCCTCACGGCGTCGCCGGGGAGCTTAGCCCGACTCAGAGCTTCCTGAGTACAGCCACGACCTTGCCGAGGATCCTGCCGTCGAGCATCTCGAAGGGCTCGAGCGCCGGGTTCTCGGGGATGAGCATCACGCGGGCGCCGTCGTGACCGAGACGTTTCACAGTGGCCTCATCCTCCGCCGGTCCGGGCAGGAGCGCGGCGACGATGTCGCCGTCGGTCGCCGATCGCTGGCTCCGCACGACCACGACGTCGCCGTCGAGGATGCCCGCGCCCACCATCGACTCACCGGCGACCCTGAGCGCGAAATGACCGTCGCCCCGCACGAACTCGGCCGGCACCATGATGCGGTCTTCGACGTGCTCCTCCGCGAGGACGGGCTCACCTGCGGCGATCCGGCCGATCAGCGGGACCGGCGTTCCCTCCGCCCGTCGCTCGTCCGAGAGCGTCATGGCCCGGGGCTTGCTCGGGTCCTTCGTGAGGAGCCCCTTCCGTTCGAGGTTGGCCAGCTGGGCATGGACGGACGATGAGGAGGTGAGGCCCACGGCTTCGCCGATCTCCCGGACCGTCGGCGGGTAGCCCCGGTCGCGCACGGTCTTCTCGATGAAATCGAGGATGCGCTGCTGCCGCGAAGTCATGTCAGACATGGTGCGTAGCCTCCTGTTCCGGGCGGGGCCTTCTTGGCCAGATGTCGGCGCCGCTGCCAGGGAGGACGCTAGCACCCGCTCGGAGGAGGCGCAAACATATGTTCGGTTCTCGCCTTGACATCGAACACGCGTTCGGCCACCATGGGCGCATGGGTCGAACACGCGTTCGGCGGCGTCGCCTGGTCGCGCTCACCGTCGCCATCGGGGTCGTCGGGTCCCTCTCGGGACCGGTGGCCAACGCCGTCGGTGTCGGCGGCGGCGCGGACGCACGCTCCGCTCGCACGTACGTCGTGCGTCCCGGGGACACCCTGTGGTCCATCGCCAGGCGGTCGTATCCGTCGGTGGATCCGCGCCTCGTGGTGGGCGCCATCGCGTCGGCCAACCAGGTGGATCCCGGAGCGCTGGTCCCGGGACAGGAGCTGTCCATCCCCGCCACCGGCTGACGGCAACGGTCGATGGGTTTGACCCCACCACATCCTGCGGGTACCGTGCCCGCGGCCACCACATCTTGTGGCCGAAACCGACATGAGATGCCCATGGTGCGGCGCGGACCACGACCGGGTCGTCGACTCACGGCCCGCGGACGGCGGATCGGCGATACGCCGTCGCCGGCAATGCGCGGCCTGCAGCCGCCGGTATTCCACCTACGAGCGGATCGAAGACGTCGGGCTCGTCGTTCGCAAGCGGGACGATTCGAGGGATCCGTTCCGCCGGGAGAAGGTGACCGCGGGCGTCCTCAAGGCGACGAAGAACCGACCGGTCTCGGAGTTCCAGGTCGAGGAGCTCGTGGACCGCGTGGAGGAGCGGCTCCGGCGCAAGGGGCCCGAGGTCACGTCCGAGCAGGTCGGTCTCGAGGTCCTGCAGCAGCTCCGCGAACTCGACGAGGTCGCCTACATCCGGTTCGCGAGCGTGTACAAGGACTTCCAGGAGATCACGGACTTCGAGCGGGAGCTCGGGACCCTGCTCAAGCGGGTGCCCGCCAAGCGCCGGCAACGCAAGCCGAAGGGCTGACGTCGGGCGAAGAAGGTCGCCAAGGATCGTGTTCCCACCGGTCGTCCACTGGCGTTCCACATGCTGCCTTCGCTAGCTTCGGGGCCCGGGTCGGAGTTCGTGCTTAACCACAACATGTAGTGGTAGGAGGTGGGAGTAACACCCCACATCTCGCAAACTAGAGGCTTGACACGAGGGCCGCTCGGGGGTTGGATGACATCCTTGTGATTCCACGGATGTGATTCGTCCACCGGGACTCCTGACCGCCTCAGGACTCCCAACAGGTTCTTCCCCAGGAGAGGAGGGCGACGCAGGTGGCGAAGACCAGCGACGACCTGCAGGACGTGCAGGTGACCAAGGCCAAGGAACAGGATGGCCTGACCTTCCGACGGCACTTCTCGACCGAGGGGACGCATCCCTTCGATGAGATCGAATGGGAGACGCGGGACGCCGTCATCCCGAACTTCAAGGAGGGCGGCAACGCCTTCGAGCAGCGCAACGTCGAGTTCCCCGTGTCCTGGTCGCAGAACGCCACCAACATCGTCGCCCAGAAGTACTTCCGCGGACACCTCGGGACGCCGGAGCGTGAGTCCTCGGTCCGACAGCTCGTGTCTCGCGTCGTCGACACGATCCGCGGCTGGGGGGAGAAGAACCACTACTTCGCCACGGAGCAGGACGCCGAGGTCTTCGCGCACGAGCTGACCCACCTGCTCGTCAACCAGAAGGCCGCCTTCAACTCGCCGGTCTGGTTCAACGTCGGCGTCCCGGACACCCCGCAGCAGTGCTCGGCGTGCTTCATCCTCGCAGTCGAGGACCACATGTCGTCGATCCTCAACTGGTACGTCGAGGAGGGGACGATCTTCAAGGGAGGATCCGGATCGGGGATCAACCTGTCGCGGATCCGTTCCTCGAAGGAAGGGCTCGCCGGGGGCGGGACCGCGTCGGGACCGGTGAGCTTCATGCGCGGTGCCGATGCCTCCGCCGGCACGATCAAGTCGGGAGGGAAGACGCGCCGCGCGGCGAAGATGGTGATCCTCAACGTCGACCACCCCGACGTGCGGGACTTCATCTGGTGCAAGGCGGTCGAGGAGCGCAAGGCCAGGGTCCTGCGCGACGCCGGGTTCGACATGGACCTCGACGGCAAGGACAGCCACTCGACCCAGTATCAGAACGCGAACAACTCGGTCCGCGTCACGGATGAGTTCATGCGCGCGTTCGAACAGGACCAGGACTGGAAGCTCAAGGCCGTCTTGTCGGGCGAGACGGTGGAAAGCACACGGGCCCGCGACCTGATGCGCGATATCGCCCAGGCCGCGTGGGAGTGCGCCGATCCGGGCATGCAGTACGACACGACGATCAACGAGTGGCACACCTGCCCGGCGTCGGGGCGGATCAACGGCTCCAACCCGTGCAGCGAGTACATGCACCTCGACAACTCCGCGTGCAACCTCGCGTCGCTGAATCTGATGAAGTTCGTGAACGAGGACGGCACGTTCGACGTCGCGGACTTCAAGCACGCGGTGGAGATCGTCTTCACGGCGCAGGAGATCCTGGTGGGGGATTCGAGCTATCCCACGGAGAAGATCGGGATCAACGCGCGGGCCTACCGCCAGCTCGGTCTGGGCTATGCCAACCTCGGGGCCCTCTTGATGGCGCGCGGTCTGGCGTACGACTCCGATGCCGGCCGGGCGTGGGCCGGTGCCATCACGGCGCTGATGACAGGGCACGCCTACCGGACGTCTGCG
>CBHFMJ010000091.1:0-8602 GCA_965994715.1 uncultured bacterium
CGGAGGTCGGACCGGTGGCGTAGAGTGGGGTGGTGGATGAAGGGATGAACGTCTACAAGACCGCGGCCGGGATGATCTTCCGGGTCTCCGAGTCCCAGGAAGGCCACATCTCCGTCGAGACCCTCGACGACGCCACGTGGGTGGCCGGCCGGATCGGGATGGTGGGCCTCCGCGTGCTGCCGACGACCGTCCGCCTCACGGCTCGCCAGGTCCTGGCCCTGCCCGTCTAGGCACCGGTTCGCTCCGCCGTACCTACGCTCCGTCGGCACGGCGAACGATGGTCGCTCGATGCCGCTCCGGAACCGGGTCACGCCGTTCGGCGAGCTGATCCCCGATCCCGCGCGGGGACTCGTGTACGGCAACCGAGGCTGCCTCCACGACGAGCACGGCCGGATCCGGCGACACCACGCGACGCGTCGCTGGATCGGGTGTCGCCTCGAGTTCCGTGGCTGGCACCGCGAGCCGCTGATGCAGCCCGGCCGGTTCACGGAGCTGTTCTTCCTCGACGAAGCGACCGCGTTCGCCGCCGGGCACCGCCCGTGTGCGCTCTGCCGACGAGCCGACTACGTTCGGCTGCAGGATCTGTGGCGGGACCTGCACCCCGGCCTTCTCGCCGGTGCCGACGCGATCGATGCGCGGCTTCACACTGAGCGTTGGGTTCGCGGATCCGGAGCGCAGCGCCATCACGACGCCCCGCTCGACGGCCTCCCCGACGGGGCGTTCGTGCTCCGCGAGGGAGATCCGTGGGTGGTCGTCGACGCCGGTCTGTGGCGATGGACGCCCGCCGGCTACGTCGAGCGGACGCCGCGTCCTTCGAAGGGATCCGCGAGAGTGATCACGCCGCCGTCGCTCGTGTCCGTCCTGCGATCGGGGTGGCGGCCACTCGTGCCGATGCTCCATCCCTCGGCGATCTAGGCCCTCGGCGATCTAGGCCCTCGGCGATCTAGGCCCCGGCGAGCTAGGCCCTCGGCGAGCTAGGCCTCGGCGAGCTAGGGACGCTCGGTCATCGTCCTCGCCTGGCCGGGCGCGGCCGCCTGCCGGAGCTCGGACGGGGGCGGGCGCTCTGGTGTCGGCGCGCGCTGTCGACGCGGAGGCCGGCGTTCCCGAACTCGCTGTGGAGCTTGAGGATGGTCGCGATCTTGCCGACGTCCCTCGTCTTCTCCGGGGTGACGAACGTGATCCCGGTTCCGGTCCGCCCCGCACGGGCGGTTCGGCCGACGCGGTGGAGGTAGTCCTTCTCGTCGGCCGGCGGGTCGAAGTTGATCACGTGCGTGATGTGCTCGAGGTCGAGGCCGCGCGCGGCGACGTCGGTCGCCACGAGCACGTCGTTCGCGCCGGCGGCGAAGTGGCCGAGGGCACGCTCCCGCGCCCCTTGCGCCATCCCACCGTGGAGCGCTCCCACCCGGAAGCCCTCCGCCTTGAGGGTCTTCGCCAGGCGATCGGCGCCTCGCTTCGTCCGCACGAACACGAGCGTGAGGCCACGGTCGGCGGCGAGCTCTCGCACGAGCGCCCGCGATTTCCCCTGGTGGTCCACCGCGATGAAGCGATGATCCGCCTCGGTGACGAGCGGGCCGTCGTGACCCGCCACCTCGTGCCGGACAGGGTTCCGGATGGATCGCGCGGCGAGTCGGCCGACCGCGCCGTCGAGCGTCGCGGAGAATAGCATCGTCTGGCGGTCCGGCCGGAGCAGCTCGAGGATCCGCGTGACGTCGGGCAGGAAGCCCATGTCGAGCATCCGGTCCGCCTCGTCGAGGACGCAGATGCGGACACGGTCCAGTCGCAGCATCTTCCGCTGGACGAGATCCAGCAGGCGGCCCGGCGTGGCGATCACGATGTCGGCGTGGCGGGCGCGCTTGGCCTGCGGGCCGAGGCCCACGCCGCCGTACACGGCCGCCACCTTCAGGTGCTTCACGTCGGCGATCGCCCGGAACTCCTCCGTGACCTGGCTCGCCAGCTCACGCGTGGGCGCGAGGATCAGAGCGTTCGGGCTCCCGCCCCCCGGCGTCAGCCGCTCGACCATCGGGACCGCGAACGCGAGGGTCTTCCCGGAGCCGGTCCGCGAGCGGGCGAGGACGTCACGACCGGCGATCGCGTCCTGGAGGACGAGCGACTGGATCGGGAACGGCTCGGCGATGCCGCGCATCCGCAGGGCGTCGGCGACGGATCGGGAGACACCGAGGTCGGCGAACGACGTGGTCGTTTCCGGTACCTCGGTCGGTGGTGGCGCGACGACTGGGCGTCGCACCTGGGTGCGTTGGGACATGACAGCTTCCTCTCGGATGCGTGTGGGGATGAACGACTGCTCCGGAAGGAAGGGAGTTGAGGCGGCCTTCACCACGTGGGCATCGATGCGTGGTCGCATCGACGCGTGACTTCGTCAGTGTACTCGACGTGTGGGCAGGTTCGAGGACGTGGGGGGCGACGACCGCCTACGACGTGAGCTCTGCGTCTCGCGCGGCCAGCATGTGGCGCGCGCGCAGGAGCTCCTCCACCCCTTCGATCGGGAGCGGCCTGGAGAAGTAGTACCCCTGACCCAGCTCGCACTGGAGCTCCAGGAGCTTGTCCAGCTGGTCGGCACGTTCGATGCCCTCGGCGACCGGACGGAGGTTGAGGATCCCGGCGAGCTCGATGATGGCGGCGGTGAGCGCCGATTCCTCTCCCCCTTCGCTCACCCCGTCCACGAAGGACTTGTCCACCTTCAAGATGTCGACCGGGAAGCGACGGATGTAGTTGAGGGAGGAGTACCCCGTCCCGAAGTCATCTACGGCGAGCAACACGCCGAGGTGCTTCAGCTGCGTGAGCCGTTCGTTGGATAGAGCCATGTCCTGCATCATCACGCTCTCCGTGATCTCGAGCACGAGGCACTCGGGTGGGAGCCCGGTCTCGAGGAGCACCTGCGCGATCTCGCGAACGATCTCCGGCCGCTGCAGCTGCCGCGCGGAGAGGTTCACGGCGATGTGCAGGGCAGACCCTTCGGGGACCATCCGCTGCAGCGCATCGCCCTGGCGGCACGCCTCGCGGAGCACCCAGGTGCCGATCTGCACGACGAGGCCCGTCTCTTCGGCCAGCGGGATGAAGTCGAGCGGCATCACCAGACCGCGCGTGGGATGGTTCCAGCGCACGAGCGCTTCGAACCCCGCGATGTCACCCGTCGCCAGACGGATCACGGGCTGGAAGTGCAGGACGAACTCCTCGTTCTCGACCGCCCGCTGGAGGTCGGCCTTCAGCTCGAGGCGGCGAAGCGCGGTGTCATGCATCTCCGGCTCGAACACCTGGAATCGGTTCTTCCCCGCCTCCTTCGCGATGTACATCGCGACGTCCGCGTTGCGGAGCAGCTCCTCCGCGCCCTCGGGCCCGGTCGCCCTGCCCACCCCGGACGTGGCGATCCCGATGCTCGCGCGAACGAAGACCTCCTTGCCATCCAGCAGGAATGGCCCATCGAGGGCATGCAGGATGCGGCCCGCGACCCCGGCGGCGCCGACGCTCTCGCCACCGTCCTCGATCAAGATCGCGAACTCGTCCCCACCCAGGCGGGCCGCGGTGTCGGGCGCCCGCAGACAGGTCCGCAGGCGCTCGCCCACCTCGCCGAGCAAGCGGTCGCCGGCCGCGTGACCGAGCGAGTCGTTGATCGTCTTGAAGTCGTCGAGGTCCATGAACAGCACCGAGACGGGGTCGGCCTCCCGCGTCAACCGCTCCAGTGCGTGCTCGACTCGGTCCCGGAACAGCGCGCGATTGGCGAGCCCGGTGATCGAGTCGTGGAAGGCCTGATGAGAGAGCTGTTCCTCGAACGCCTTCCGCTCGGACACGTCTCTCGAGTTGAGGACGATGCCCTTCACGTTGGGGTCGTGCATCAGGTCGGTGCGGAGGGTTTCGATGTGCAGCCAGAAGTCGTCGCGGTGCCGCATCCTCGACTCGATGAGGCCGGTCGAGGTCACTCCATCCCGCCCGCTCAGCGTGAGGAACTGGAGCACCTTCGTCCTGTCCTCGGGGTGGATCAGCAGGGTGAGCTGCGTGTTCTCGAGCTCCTCAGGGTCGTAGCCGAAGACGCCCTCCACGGAGGGGCTCACGTAGCGAACCGTCGAGTCGGCATCGACGACCATGACGACGTCCGTCGAGTTCTGGACCAGAGAGCGGAATCGAGCTTCGGTCTGCTGGCGGAACAGGTCCTCCGTCAGGAAGGCGCTGTCGAGCGCCAGCGCCACCTGGGAGGTCAGCGCTTCGAGGGTCTCCCGGTTCGCCCTCGGGAGCGCGGAGCTGCTCCCGACGACGAGGAGCCCTCGCAGCTCGTCTTTCATGAAGAGCGGACCGCTCAACACGAACGCCGACTCCGGCGGGAACCCGAGCGGTCCGGCGATCTCGGATTCCTCCACCACCACCTCGATGGAGCGATGCGTCTTGAGTCGGTCGCGCTTCCACTGCGGCAGGATCGAGAGCGAGAGTGTCACACCGACGACGTCCTCTCGTCCGCCGGCGGCCGCCACGACCGTGTAGTCCTCGCCTTCCTCGCCCACCAACACGCGGATCACCGCCGTTTCACCGGCGATCGAACGTGCTGCTTGGAGGGTCGCGGCGTAGATCCCATCACGGTTCGTCGCGGTCACGAGTGCCGTCCCCGCGCCACGGAGCGCCCGCTCACGGACGGTGGATTGCTCCTGCTTCCGGACGAGACCGGCGATCCTCACGACGACCAGGAGGAACAGTGCTGCCGACGCGCCGATCAGGACCGGCAGGTCACCTGCCACGTTCAGGTCACCAGCCTCGTTGCGGATGTGCTGGATCATCATCACGCTGGGCGCGAGGAGCGAGGCGAGCGCGAGCAACCAGAGACGGCCCCTCGTCAACCTCGGCTCGACGTCAGGGGTGCGCTCCGACAGCGCCCGCATGGACCCTTGCAACGAAGCCGCGCCCCACAGGACATAGAAGGTCGCCCACCCCGTTTCAAGGATGCCGCTCTCGTTGTCGTACACGGCACCCGAAACCGAGATGTAGCTGTACATGAAGTCCGTGAGGAACAGCGCGAGCGTCGCCCCTGCCATCAGGTAGAAGGCGGGGGCTCGCCGCCCGCCACCGATCGCGAGGCGGACGACCACGGTGAACAGGATCAGGTCCATCACCGGATACCCCATCGCCGTCAGCTTCTGGATCAGACTGGATGTCGAGTCGCGCGCCAGAGGTGAGAGCAGGAACACCCACGAGACCGTGCCGATCCCGATCGCGACGATCAGGGAGTCGATCACGCTGTCGCGGTCGCCACCGGGGGTGCGGAGGCGGATCAACCAGAGGATGCCCAGGATCAGACACGGATAGACCGAGAGGTAGAAGACGTCACCGACCGACGGGAACGGGAGCTCGACCCCGAAGAACCGGTCGTAGTTGTAGGTGATGACGTCACCGGCGACGAAGAAGGCCTGGCCGAGGGCGAACAAGTACCAGGGCAGCCGCGTCTGCGGCTTCCACACACGGACGGCGATCACGATCGCGATCGGCGAGGAGATCGCGATCACGTTGAACAGCGGCCCGAGGCGAAGACCCGGCACGAACAAGTAGGCGGCCGTCACAAGGACGCCGCCGCAGATATAGAGGGCCCAGGCTCTCCGCCTCACAGGTTCGATATCGGTTCTGGGGGAAGTCGACCTTAGTCGGCGTGTTGCCTGTTCAGGCCCCTTGAAAGGGGCCCGGATCCGGCTCACAAGGGAGCCGGTGCGCGGCTGGGGAGCAGTGGCTCATCGATCGGGGGCAGGAGCCTGTCCGGATCCTCTGCCGAGGCCCGGGCGAGGTCACCGCTCCGTTCGACGTCCCGCATGCCCGGGAGGAACAGGAACCCCAGCGTCACGACCCCGCCGAGGATGCCGGCACCCACCAGGGTCGTCCGGGGACCGAAGATGGCGGCGACCGGTCCCGTGAGGGCGAAGGACACCGGCACGAGGCCCGTCGAGATGAACCAGTCGAAGCTGGACACCCGCCCGAGGAGCCGCGCGGGCACGAGCCGGCCCTTGGTGGTGGCCCACACGATCGTCCCGGCACCCTCCAGGGCATTGAAGACGAAGCTCGCCACCATCAGCTGCCAGGGGAACGACGCCAGACCGTAGCCTGCGATGGCGACCGTGGAGAGGGTCCAGACCCCGAACATGAACGTGATGTGCTTGCGGGGCATCTCCCGGTTCCCCATGACGATCGCCGCGAACATCGCCCCGACCCCTCCGAGCGCGAGGATGAATCCGAGATCGCTCGCCGAGCCGTGCATGTGGTTCTTCACGATGAACGGCAGCAGGACCTCCGACGGGCCCCAGAAGATCAGGTAGGCCAGGGTCGCTGCGAGGAACGTGCCCCAGAGCCAGACCCTCGACCTGACGAACCGGAACCCTTCGCGGATGTCGTGGAACGCCGAGCGATGCTCCTCCGACTTGTCGACCGCCCGGGCCCGCATCAGGGCCACGCACGCGATCGAGACGACGAACGTGCAGGCGTCGATCAGGAACGCGGTGCCCGGACCCCACGCTGCGATCAGCCACCCGCCGACCGCGGGACCCAGCATGCGGGCCGCGGCGGGGCGCACGAACTGGTCCAGCGAGTTCGCCTGGTTCAGGTCATCGCTCGGAACGAGCTGCGGAACGATCGCGTCGAACGCCGGCCCGAAGAAGGCCGTCCCTGCCCCGAACACGGCGGCCACGATCATCACGTGCCAGATCTGGAGGGTCCCCTCCGGGGCGATCGACAGCAGGCCGAGCGCGATCAGGCTGAGCGCGCGGAGCGCATCCGCCGCGATCATCACGCGACGCCGGTCGAACCGGTCGCTGACGACGCCCCCCAACAACAGGAAGACGATCTGCGGCACGGTCATCGCAACGCCGACGATCGACAGCGCCGTGGGAGCGTTCGACAGCTGATAGACCTGCCACGCCAGCGAGACGATGAAGATCCCATCGCCGATCAGCGATGCTGTCATCCCTACCCAGAGCAAGCGGAAGTCGCGGTGCCGGAGAGGCCGGAGGATCCGGACGCGCTCCACCAATCCGTTCATGGGTCACGCCGTCTGGGAGGCAACTCGGAGGGTGGATCGGAGCAGGTCGCGGGCGGCGATCGCCTCCCGCGTCCCCGCGAGGGCGGGACGCTCCGCCAGGCACTCCTCGAGATCGTCGAGACCCATGCGGACGACCCCCCGGAGCCGCTCGACGCCTCCGTTGACCGCCTGATGGATCCCCCGTTGGTATTCGAGGAACGCCCTGCCGCGATCGCCTTCGCACATGAGCGCGAGCGCGAGGTCGAACCGAACGGCCGTCCACCGGCCGTCGAGCTCGAGAGCCCGGCGGAGGGTCGCCACCGCCTCCGGGTACAGCCCCAGCCGGAGCTGGCACCATCCGATCAGCTCGAGGAGGTCGATCTCCTTCTCCGCCCGCGGTCTCCCCTCCTCGATGACCTGCTTCGCGAGCCGGTTGGCCTCCTCGTTGTCACCCATCCGCCGGAACACGTTGGAGAGACCTTCCTTCGCCCACAGCGCGGTGGGGTCGAGCTCCAGCGCGCGCGCGTAGGCGTCGCGCGCACCAGCGAGACCGCCGGGGCCCAGGTTCTCGAGCGCCCAGCCCCGCGCCGTGTGCACGGCGGGCTCGTTCGGGTGCTCCGCGAGCTGCCGGTCGAGCTCATCGAGCGCCGCCTGGTAGTGGCCGGCGTCGGAGAGCTCCTCCACGCGGCCCAACCCTTCGGCGACTGGACCCTTGGTCATCCCGTGATCCCTCCTACTCGGGCGGCTCGTTCCCGGAGGAGCTCGCGATGTCCGTCATGTTGGAGTTCGAAACGTTCGTTGATCTCGCCCAAGACCTCGCACAGCTGCTCGATCTGCTCGTCGCCGTTCGCGGCGGTGATCTGGATCCGGAAGCCGACCTCGTCCTTCGGGACGAGGGGGTACGCGGCCATCGTCACGTAGATCCCGCGGTCGAAGAGGTAGCGACCGACCGCGTCGATGTCCTCGTGATCCGCGAGGGGAACCTCGATCAGCGGGTAGCCGGATCGGTTGGGCGTGTAGATGTCGAGCTCGTGCAGCCGGTCGAGGACCCGTTCGGTCTTCAGGTACATCTCGAGCCGGTTCCGATCGCCGCGTCGCTCGTTCACGTCGAGACCCGCGAGCGTCGTCGCGAGCGACGCGATCGGCGACGGCCCCGAGTACAGATAGGGAGGAGCAGCGACCTTGAGCACGTCCTTCAGTCGCGTGGGCAGGGTGAGGAAGGCGAGCAGGGACGAGTACGCCTTGGAGAAGCCGGCGATGAAGATCACGTTCTCGTAGGACTCGCCCTGGTGGCGGATCACGCCGTTCCCGCGTGTGCCCCAGGGGGTGAGCTCGTCGGGAGCGCGCTCGCCGACGACGCCGAACCCGTGGGCGTCGTCGACGTAGAGGACCGCGTCGTACTCGCGCGCCAGTCGAGCGAACTCCCGGAGGTCGGGCGCGTTACCGAGCATCGAGTTGACGCCGTCGAGCGCGATCACGCGTGGCGAGATCGCACTCGCCCGCAGGAGCTCTTCGAGGTGCGCCGGATCGTCGTGGCGGAAGCGTTCGACGGTCGCGCCGTGGCCGCGGGCGATCATCGCCCCGTCGTAGATCGTCTTGTGC
>CBHFMJ010000092.1:0-8485 GCA_965994715.1 uncultured bacterium
TCGGTGTCTCCAGCTTCTATCAGGGCGAGAGCGTGATGGCGATCTTTTTCCGCTTCCTCATACCGACGCTGCTGCTGGTCGGGATCTCGACGATGATCTCGATGGTCGTCGGCATCTGGATGGGGATCCGGTCCGGCTGGCGACGAGGCAGCAAGTTCGACCGGGGCTCGATGTTCTTCTCGCTGATCCTGTACTCGATGCCGGAGTTCTGGCTGGGGATGCTGCTGCTGATGTTCTTCTCGTCGGCCCTCGGCTGGTTCCCGGTGGGAGGCCGCGTATCAACGAACGTGAGCTCGATGGGCACGCTCGAGTACGTCATTGACGTGGCCGAGCATCTCTTCCTCCCCGTCTTGACCCTCGCGCTCGGGTACCTGGGTGAGTTCTACCTCCTGATGCGATCGTCGTTGCTCGACGTGCTCGGTGAGGACTACATCACGACGGCCAGGGCGAAGGGCGTGCTCGAGCGGAACATCCTGAACCGTCACGCCGTTCGCAACGCCCTGCTGCCGACGGTGACGCTGATCGCGTTGTCGTTCGGCTACGTGATCGGTGGGGCGATCACGGTGGAGGTGGTGTTCTCCTATCAGGGCCTCGGGCTCTTGACGTACACGGCGATCGCGGCGAAGGACTACTGGCTTCTCCAGGGCTTGTTCCTGTTCTTCAGCCTCGCGGTGATCGCCTTCAACCTCGTGTCGGACCTCGTGTACGCGTACCTCGATCCCAGGGTTCGGGAGGCCTGAGCATGCAACCGCCGCCCCTTCACGTCGGAGCCGAACCACCTCCGCAGCCGGTCCTGGAGGAGGAACCGCCACCACCGCCCGGCTCGCCGCGTCAGATCACGTGGGCCAGACGCCGAGCCGCGGTCCGTCGGTTCTGGGCCGCCTACCGGAAGGACAAGATGGGTCTCGCCGGTCTGTCGATCCTCCTCGTGTTCATCGCGGTCGCGATCTACGCCGTCTTCGCGGATGACACGGGCTTGAGCATCACGGAGGCGACCGGACCGCGATTGGATCCGCCGAGTCTCGAGTATCCCTTCGGGACCGACGATCAGGGCCGATCCGTGTTCACGCTGACGCTCCACGGATCGAAGATCTCTCTGTTGGTCGGCCTGTCGGCGACCGCGATCACGATGGTCATCGGGTCAGCTGTCGGTCTGATCGCCGGATTCCGCGGCGGATGGACCGACCAGCTCCTGATGCGCATCACGGACTGGGGCCTCGTGATCCCGTGGCTGATGCTCGCGATCTCGCTCGCGTCGATCTTCGGGCAGTCGCTGTTCGTGATCATCCTCGTGATCGGGCTCACGACCTGGCCCAGCACGGCCCGCCTCGTGCGTTCGCAGACCCTGTCCGTCCGGGAGCGGCCATACGTGGAGCGCTCCCGCGCCCTGGGAGCGAGCAACTGGCAACTGGTGTCGCGACACGTCCTTCCGAATGTGATGCCGGTGATCATGGCGAACACGGTCCTGATCGTCGCGATCGCGATCCTCTCGGAGACGGCCCTCTCCTTCCTCGGACTGGGAGACCCTCTGAGCAAGTCGTGGGGGTCGATCCTCGAGGACGCGTCCAGCGGTGGAGCCGCGACCAGGGGCGCGTGGTGGTGGCTCGGTGCGCCCGGCCTCTGCATCGTCCTCGTCGTGCTCGCGTTCACGATGATCGGGTTCGCCCTCGACCAGATCATCAATCCGAGGCTCCGCGAACGATGAGCACGCTCTCCATCCGAAATCTGTCCGTGACGTACCGAACGTCCTCCGGGGACGTGCCGGCCGTTCGCACCGTCGACCTCGAGATCGAGAAAGGTGAGGTCGTGGGACTCGCCGGCGAATCAGGGTGCGGGAAGTCCACGATCGCCGGCGCCATCCTCCGACTCCTACCCCGCCGGACGAACGTGGAGGGTCAGATCCTCCTGGACGGCGAGAACGTGCAAGAGATGAGCCCCCGGAAGCTCCGGGCGGTCCGCTGGGCCGGCGCATCGATCGTCTTCCAGGGTGCCATGCACGCCCTGAATCCCGTACGGCGCGTCGGCGACCAGATCGCTGAGGCAGTCGAGACCCACGGACTCGCCCGCGAGCGGGAGGCCCGGATCCGCGCTGGGGTGCTCCTGGAGGAAGTCGGTCTCCCGCCTCGGCGGGCCCGCGACTTCCCGCACGAGCTGTCGGGTGGACAGCGCCAACGGGTGATGATCGCGATGGCGCTTTCGTGCAGTCCGAAGCTGGTGATCGCGGACGAGCCCACGACCGCCTTGGACGTGATGGTCCAGGCACAGGTGCTCGCGCTGCTGAAGCGACTGCAACGAGAGTTCGGTCTCGCGATGCTGTTCATCACCCATGACCTCTCCGTGCTCGTTGAGGTCGCCGACCGGCTCGCCGTGATGTATGCGGGGAAGATCATCGAAGAGGGTCCGGCGCGATCGGTTTTCGTTGCGCCACAGCATCCCTACACGCGAGCCCTCGCTGCTGCGTTCCCCGAGATCGGCGACGACGGGTTCCGCCGCCATCCCTCCGGCCTCGGGGGCGACCCACCCGACCCGCAACACATCCCCGACGGGTGTCCGTTCCATCCGCGGTGTCCGCAAGTGTTCGAACCATGCCCAACCGTCAAACCCTGGCTCTTCCCCGCGGGTGAGGACCGACGTGCGGCTTGCCTGCTGGTCGAGGGAGCCCACATGGCCGCCGAGCGCGACGCATGAGCGGCACCGAGGCCCCTTCACAGCATGTAGATCGCGACGAGCCTCCGGTCCTCGAGATCCGCGACCTCGTCGTCACCTTCGCCGGCCGGGTGGGACTCCTCTCGGGTCTCCTGGGCAAGGAAGGCTCGGCGGCGAGAGCGGTCGACGGCGTGGATCTCGAGCTTCGGCGCGGGGAGGTGCTCGCCCTCGCTGGTGAGTCGGGGTGCGGGAAGACCACCACGGCAAGAGCGGTGATGGGGCTGATCCGGCCCGATCGAGGCGAGATCCTCTTCGAAGGGAAACCACTCGGCCGCCACCTGCAAAGCTACCGACGGCGAGTCCAGATGGTCTTCCAGGACCCGACTGGATCGCTCAACCCCCGCCAGACGATCTACGA
The DNA here is from genome assembly GCA_965994715.1 of uncultured bacterium. Taxonomy (GTDB): domain Bacteria; phylum Actinomycetota; class UBA4738; order UBA4738; family HRBIN12; genus JAJNBA01. Next base: position 3,065 of record CBHFMJ010000092.1, read on the forward strand.
GATCGTCGCCGAAGGACTCAGGATCCACAAGATCCACCGGAGTCCGGAGGGAGAGACCGAGGAGCAGCTGGTGGCTCGGGCCCTCACCCGCGCCGGACTTCGTCCGCCCGAGCGCTTCTTCATGCTCTATCCGCACGAGCTTTCCGGTGGCCAGCGCCAACGGGTCGTGATCGCGGGCGCCCTCGCCCTGGACCCGGACTTGATCGTCGCGGACGAGCCGGTTTCCAACCTCGACGCATCGGTGCGAGGGGAGATCCTCAGCCTCCTCCTCAAGCTTCGTGACGAGTTCCGGATCAGCATCTTGATCGTCACCCACGATCTGGGCTTGGCGTGGACGATCGCCGATCGCGTCGCCGTCATGTACCTGGGTCGCATCGTGGAAACGGGCCCGGCCGAAGAGGTCCTGCTCCGGCCGCTCCATCCGTACACGCGGGCTCTCCTCGATGTGGTCCCCGAGGCGGGTGGCATCGATCGTCCCTACCTCACCGGCGAACCGCCGGATCCGACGGATGTCCCGCCGGGCTGCCGGTTCCATCCGCGTTGCCCGAGGGTCGCTGACGGTACGTCAGCGACGTACGGGGTCGAGTCGCTCTGCCGCGGCGAAGACCTCGGCTTGGTCGAGCTCCGGCCGGGTCATGTGGCCGCGTGCCACCTCGCGAACGTCGACGCTGAAGCGGCGACTCGAAGCGGATCGACGGCCGCGACCGCGGAGCCTGACCGACAGGCAGAATAGCGACTCAGACTTCGTCGACCTCGTCCTGCTCCAACGGTTGGTCGGCGGGCATCTTCTCGCCGTTGCCGTTGCCCTTGAGTACACCGAGGATCGCTTCCATCTCTGAGTCCGGGAGCCGCTGGTCGGGATGCATCCCCGTCGCGCGAGCGGAAGCGAGCAGCGTCCTGAGGTTCGATTCGGCCATCTCCGCCCGGTGCTCCAGTTCCCGAGCCCGCTCGGCGAACGTCCGGGCCCGTCCCTCCGCCTCCACCCGCATCTCGCGACTCTCGCGAGCCTCTTCGCGTGAGGTCTTGAGCTGAGCCCTGAGCTGCGACACCTCCTGACTCAGCTCCACCAGGCGATCCACGGTCGCTCGGCCCATGTCTGAGTACGCCAGCCCGCCGCTCCTGCGGCCCGGCTGGGCATCCTCCGCCCGCTTCTTGGTCCGCCGGCCCTTGCGCTCGATCGTCTCTCGCTCGCCGGCCGCCACGGGTGTGTCATCCAACAGCCGGTACGAGCCCCCGGCCGGCTCGAGCCGACGCCGGGCGACGAGCGCCCTCACTGCGCGCGCGATCGACAATGGATCAGGGAAGCCCAATTCCCTCCCCAGCTCAGCTGGCGTGGCTTCCAGCAGTTCGCCCTTCTGAGTGCGTTGGGCAACTGCGGCGAGGAACGCATTGACGCGCTCGAGGCTCTGCTCGTTCACAGCTGGATTCTGCCTGATTGTCGACTCGCTGCGCCAGTTGTGTCGAAGGGCACCAGGTCCGCCGGATAGGCTCGGCGTCGGTGGACGATCTCCCGCTCTCCGGCTGTCGCATCCTGGACCTCTCGCGCGTGCTCGCCGGACCCCTTGCGACCCAGATCCTGGGTGACCTCGGTGCGGACGTCATCAAGATCGAGCGCCCGGAACAGGGCGACGACACACGCCATTGGGGACCGCCGTTCGTGGGGGACGACGCCGCGTACTACCTGGCGCTCAATCGGAACAAGCGGTCCGTCGCATTGGACCTGCAGTCGCACGATGGCGTCGAAGCCATCCGCAGCCTCGCCGGTAGCTCGGACGTGCTGATCGAGAACTTCCGACCGGGCCTGATGAGCGAGTTCGGGCTCGCGCTCGACGACCTCCGCCGAGCCTCACCTCGCCTGATCACCTGCTCATTGACGGCGTTCAACGACGAGATCCCCGAGAGCGCGAGCCGTCCCGGGTACGACATCATCGTCCAGGCGCTGTCCGGGCTGATGAGCGTGACCGGTGAGCCCGACGGGGAGCCCGTGAAGGTCGGGGTCGCCCTGCTCGACGTGATCACGGGATTGGAGATGGCGATCGGCATCCTCGCGGCGCTCCACGAGCGTTCGCGAACGGGTCGCGGGCGGCACATCAGCGTGTCGCTGTTCGATGCCGGCGTCGCCGCGATGGTCAACCAGGCCGCCAACCACCTCCTCGGCGGCGTGGTCGCCCGGCCGATGGGCACGGCCCACCCCAACATCTGCCCTTACCAGGCGTTCCACGCGTCGGATCGTCCGTTCATCGTGGCGGCCGCCAACGATCGATTGTTCCGGCGGACGTGCGAGGTCGTCGGGCACCCGGAGTGGGCCGCCGACCCCCGCTTCGCGACGAACGAGGATCGGGTGCGGCATCGAGACGAGCTGATCCCGCTGCTCGCCGAGTCGTTCGCAGCGAAGAGCGCCGCCGAGTGGGTCGCTGCCCTCGAGGCCGCGTCCGTCCCCACGGCTCCGATCCGGGCGATCGACGAGGTCTTCTCCTCGCCCGAGGGCACCGCGATGGTCGAAGAGGTGGTCGACCCGGGTCGCGGGGCGACGCTGCGGCTGTTGCGGAACCCGATCCGCTTCGATGGGACGGAGTTGGACACACGGCTGCCTCCGCCGCTCCTCGGCGAGCACACGGACGAGGTCTTGCGCGAGCGGTGACGGCCGTCGAGCGCTGGCGCGAGCAGCTGGAACGCTGGGCGATCCCACCCGAGATCCTCGCTGCGGCGCCCGAGTCCCCGTGGGGGTTCCCGACCGAGCTGTTCCGCGCCCGAGGTGCGTTGGGCGCCGACCGTGGGGGCACGACACCGACGACCGCGAGAGCGCTCGAGCGACTCCCCGAAGCAGGTCGGGTGCTCGACGTGGGGTGCGGAGGCGGCGCCACGTCCCTGCCGCTCGCCGGCCGGGCGGGAACCCTGGTGGGCGTTGACGCACAGGAGGACATGCTCGACGGCTTCCTCGCGAACGCCCGCGCGGGCGGTGTCTCGGCCGTCGCGGTCCTCGGGCGGTGGCCCGAGGTCGCGCACACGGTCGACCCGGTGGACGTGGCCGTCGCCGGACACGTGCTCTACAACGTCGCCGACCTCGAGCCGTTCGTCCTCCGGCTCGCCGCCATCGCGGATCAGCGGGTCGTCTTCGAGCTCACAGATCGCCACCCACTCGCGTGGATGAACGACCTCTGGCTCCACTTCCATGGCCTGGAGCGGCCAACCGGCCCGAGCTCGCACGACGCCCTGGACGTGCTGGGCGAGATCGGCCTCGATGCGACGCTGGAGCGGTGGGAGGCCCCGCCTTCGATGGGCGGGTTCGCCGTGCGAGCCGATGCGCTCGGGCTCGCCCGGCGGCGACTGTGCCTGCCCTCCTCCCGCGACGAGGAGCTCGCCACGGCCCTCGGCCCTCGGCTCGCGGAACGAGGAGGACTCTGGAGTGTCGGACCGCTCGCGTCTCAGCGCCTCGCGACGATCTGGTTCGACCCCTAGGCGCCGAGGCGGATCGTGGTGGTCGACCGGTAGATCTCGTCCTCTGGATCCTCGATCCTCGTCTTCTTCTCGATCTCGCTCCCGGGCCGCTCGACGATCGCGACCCGGAGCGTCTCCAATGTCTTCACGAACGCGCCCAGGTCCTGGGATCCGGCCGGCATCCGCCCCTCGTCTCGGAAGCGGAGCTCGAGCTCGTCCCCGTCGCGTCGACCGAGGAACTCGACCAGGATCCGCTCGGCCTGCACCTGTGCCGAGGGGAAGTCGCAGCCGTCCCCCCGTTGGAGCCGCGCGACGCCGCGGCCCGTGATCCCGCCGGAGGCGGAGATCCGGAGCGTCCCCTTGACGCGCCACGCGCTCGTGCACGACCCCCCGACGTGGAACGTGTGCGTCGTCCGGCTCACCATCGTGATCGGCCACTCGTCGAGCTCCGGCGGTGAAGGGCTCGGGCCGTCATTCGGTTGGGCGCCCGGGTCGGGGACCCCGGGTGGGAACGGGTTCGAGCGCGACCCGATGAACGCGCCGACGCCGGCACATGCCAGGAGGATCACCCCCCACAGCAGGACCCGGACCCATCCGCGCACGCGTCAATCATCTCGCAGCCCGAGGACTCCGCCGCTACAGCCCGAGGCCCGTCATCAGTGCCCGCAGGGTGAGCCCGAAGCTGATGAACGACGCCCACGCGAACGGCACCCATGGTCGGATGGGCCGATCGATCCCGACCGCGCGCGCATCACCGGCGCGCGCGACGACGTGGGCGAACACGAACAGGAGCAAGGGGAGGTAGCCGTAGACGTAGTGGAGCGCGCCGCCGAGCGCTCCCTCGGCCTCGAGCCGATGGCCGAGCAACAGCAGGATCGTCCCGACGATGGCCTGGACACCGGCCACCACCTGCGCGACGGCGAGCCACGTCCAATACCCCTCGGACGGATCGCGCCGCGCGATCCTCGCTCCGAGCCCCCAGATCCACCCGAGCGCGAAGACGGCGACGACCGCGAATCCGATCACGCGATGCAGCGCCGTCACGGCGCGGATACTACGGAACCGGCGAGGACCGCTTCGCGATCACGAACGCGATCGCCAGCACGGGCATCGCGATCGACAGAAGCTGCAGGGCCGTCTCCGGCGCTCTCCGGATCACCTCGGGCCCGATCCCTTCAGTGGTGCCGTCCCGGAGCGTGATCGTCCCCTCGACCGAGGCGACCCGGCGGCGGAGCCGGCGCACCGGCGTGGAGAGTGCGCGCTGGGCCGCGCTGATCGCCACGCACGCGACCGCGACGGCGACCGCCGCGAAACCCAGCCGCCCGTCCTGTGCGAACGCCCCGGTCAGAGCGGGGAAGCCTCCCCAGGCGAGGGCGAACCAGAGATCCGAGTGGAAGGCACCGCCGAGGAGCTCGAGGTTGTAGGCGACCACCAGGAACGCTCCCGCCACGATGAACAGCGCGAGCCAACCGGTCACTTGCACGATCCCGATCGTGCCCACCGCGGCGGCCCCCGCGAGCGAGACGACGGCGACCGCGACGAGCACGCCGTCCGGTATCGACGTCCCCAGAGGCCTGCCCCGGAGCTCGTCGAGCGCGTGCGCCGCCAGGCCCACACCGAGGAAGAACCCGAGGAGGGTCAGCCCGAGCCGGTAGAGATTCAGCTCCGCCGCTGTCGACGCACCGAGCGCGACGTAGGAGAGGTGCCAGAGCGTGTAGGGCGGGTGCAGGAGGGTCCACCAGTCGCGCCAACCTCCCGGTGCGAGCGCGTAGAACGCCGGCCGGTCCTCGGTCACGACGACTCCACGCCCCAGAGCACCACGGCCGATCCGAACAGGAACGACCTGGTCCGAACGTGGCGGATCCCGGCCGCCTGGAACCAACGGACCCACTCCTCGATCGGATGATCAGTCACGAATCGAGAGATGTTCGGTCCGAGGACCGCCGTGGTGCGCGCCCACGCGGGCGAGACCGCGGTGCCGAC
>CBHFMJ010000093.1:0-8442 GCA_965994715.1 uncultured bacterium
GAACTCGGCGTCCGGTTCGAGCTCGACGCGATCGTGGGGCAGCTGTTCACGCTCCCCAAGCTGCTTGGCGAGATGGGATACGACGCCGTCTTCCTCGGGACCGGCGCCGGGACCCCCCGTTTCCTCGGGATCCCGGGAGAGTCGCTGAACGGCGTCGTGTCGGCGAACGAGTTCCTGACACGCGTGAACCTGATGCAGGGCTTTCGGCAGCCGCTGTACGACACGCCGGTCGGTTTGGGCAAGCGCGTCGCGGTGATCGGCGCCGGCAACACCGCGATGGACGCGAGCCGGGTCGCGCTCCGGATGGGAGCGGATCGGGTGATCCTCGTCTACCGACGCTCGGAGCGGGAGTCCCCGGCGCGGGCCGAGGAGATCCGCCACGCGATCGAGGAGGGTGTGGAGTGTCGCTGGTTGACGAACCCCACGCGGATCCTCGGTGACGACGACGGCTGGGTCACGGGCATCGAGGTGGTCCGGATGGAGCTGGGCGAGCCGGACGGGTCTGGCCGGCCGCGCCCGCGACCATTGCCCGGTACCGAACAGGTCCTGGACGTCGACACGGTGATCGAGGCGCTCGGCACCGCGCCGAACCCGACGATGGCGCGCACGGCGCAGGGTCTCGTCACGGACGATCGAGGCTACCTGCGGGTCGACCCGGAGACGCAGATGACCTCGATGCCGGGAGTCTTCGCGGGCGGCGACATCGTGACCGGCTCGGCCACGGTGATCCTCGCGATGGGCGCGGGGCGGCGAGCCGCGGCCGGGATCCTCGGGTTCCTGGGTGTCTCGCGTGCAGAGCAGGACGACACGGTCGGAGCAACGAGATAAGGAGGAGGTGCCGACGATGGACGTCAACACGATCTATCGCGACGAGGTGTTCTCGATCACAGAGGCGGACACGCTCGAGGAAGCCGCGCGTCACATGCGGAAGAACGAGGTCGGATCGCTGGTGGTGTTGGAGGACCACCGATGCGTCGGGATCGTCACCGAGCGCGATCTCACCAGGGCGATCGCGGATGGCGCCGACCTCCAGCGGACGAAGGTCGCCGGGTACATGACGATCAGGCCGATCACCGTGACGCCGGAGACGGGGATCCGGGAGGCGGCGGCGGAGATGCTCGAGACCGAGGTTCGGCACCTGCCGGTCGGCGCCCGCGGCGAGTTGATCGGCATGGTGTCGCTGCGAGACCTGCTGAGTGTCGTGGTGGAGGACGAAAGCCTGTAGCCCCTCTGGAGCTGGTGGTGATCGGATGAGGCGACGCCGACCCTGAGGGTCGGCGTGCCGACCTCTCCCGGGTGTGTCGTGTGGGCCCCGTCTCCGTCGGGGCACAGTTACGCCTCGGAGCCCCGCCAAGCCTCTGTCAACCGCAACCGGGGGCCGACCCGAAGCACTGCGCCGGCGTAGATGCGCCCGGCCAGCCGGATCAGGGCGTAGATCGCTACCGTGATCGAGACGATCGACAGGGCGATCTCCCACCAGGGGACGCTCCCGTGCGCGATGCGGACGATCATCACCATCGGAGCCGTGGGCGGCAAGAACGATCCCACGAGGGCCGCCGTCCCGTCGGGCGACTGCGTTGCCTGCATCGAGAGGACGTACGCCACGAGCAGAACGGCCGAGATCGGGAACTGGATGCTCTGAGCTTCCTCCTGGCGCGAGACGAGCGAGCCCGCCGTCGCGTACAGAACCGAGTAGAAGCCGTAGCCGAGGACGAACCAGATCACGATCCATCCGATCGTGCTCGGCGTCGTCGTGGCCGTGGTGTTCTCCGAGAACCGCAGCGCGATCAACGCCGATCCGGCAACGAGCGCGAGCTGCGCGAGACCGACGAGTCCGATCCCCCAGATCTTGCCCGCGAGGAGCTCTGTGGGGCGTAGGCGAGACAGCAGGACCTCGACGACCCGGCTGGACTTCTCCTCCACGACGCCGACGAGCAGGAACCCCCCGTAGAAGGCGATGGCCGTGAACAAGACGACGAGACCGACCCAGGCAAGCTCCTCCCGCTCCGAGCGCTGTTGCGTGAAGGGCTCGAGGCTCGTCGACGGCAGGTCCGGTGCCCCGAGCAGCCGTCGTGCCTCCTGGGGAGTGAGGCGGAGCTCGGCGATCGCCTCCCGTTGTTGGAGGACCTGGACCGCCGAGGTCACGGCGGCTTCGAGCTGGTCGTCGGTCTCCGCCTTCCACACCAGCTGCTGTTGATCCACGAGCAACACCGACACGTCGTCCGACCGGAGAGCAGCTCGGCCCGCCGATCCCTCCCTGAACTCGTGGATCTCCACGGAGAGACCCAGCTGGTCACCGGAGGCGCGGACGAGGTCGGGGAGCTCCGGCGAGCTCTCGCCCACGAGGCCGACGGTGGGCGCGTCTGCGCCTCCGCCGTACATGTCCGGAACCAGGATCAGAGCCCCCACGATCAGGATCGAGATGAGCGTCGAGATCCGGAACGCGAGCGTGCGTACCCGCTGGTTCCACTCGCGGCGGGCCACCAGCCACAGACGCCGTGCGCTGCTCATGACCCTTCTCCTTCCGACACCGCCGCGAGGAACAGGTCCATGAGCGAGGGGGGCTCGAAGCTGAACGTCGTGACCTCCCCGACCCGGTGCGCGCTCGCCAGGACCTCGGCCACATCGACGCTGGAATCCACGAGGACCCGCAGCCGGCCGTCGCGCTTGCTCGTGACGGTGCTGCTCGGCACGACCGGCACCCACGGATGCCCGTCTACGGTGATCTCCAATGAGCGACGGGGAGAGGCGGCCTTCAGCTCCTCCACCACCCCGGCCAACACGACCTTACCGCGGTCGATGATCACGACGTCTTTGCAGACATCTTCGACCAGATCCAACTGGTGGCTCGAGAACACCACGGCCACGCCGGTGGCGGCGGTTTGCACGAGCAGCTCGCCCAGGGACTCCACCCCGAGCGGGTCCAGCCCGCTGAACGGCTCGTCGAGCACGGCGAGCTCGGGATCGTGCGCCAGGGCCGCCGCCAGCTGCACCCGCTGCTGGTTGCCGTGGGAGAGCGCTTCGAGCCGCGCGTCCGCTCTATCGCCGAGACCCAGCCGTTCGAGCCATCGAGCGGCCGCTTCCTTCGCAGCCGTGCCGCTCATCCCCGACAGTTCGGCGAAGTAGGTGAGCTCCTCCCCGACCTTCATCTTCGGATAGAGGCCTCGTTCCTCCGGCATGTAGCCGAACCGAGCCCGTTCCTGAAGGCCGACCGGCTTCCTCTTCCACAGGACCTCGCCCCGGTCTGGGCGCACCAACCCGAAGATCGCCCGCATCATGGTGGTCTTCCCGGCCCCGTTGGGGCCGAGGAACCCCACGATCCGCCCCGGTGCCACGCTGAAGGATGCGCCGTCCAGAGCGACCACTCCTCCGTAGCGCTTCGTGAGGTCGTGGATCTCGAGCATCTGTCCTCCGTCGCATCCTTTCTATCGCGGGCCAGGGTCGATCCCGGGGGGAGGATGTCCCAGTGGATGCGGGACCTTCGGCTACCTCTGTCCCTGTCGGATCGGCTCGTCCGATCTGGCGAGATGACGGCCCCTCGGATCCTTGGTGAGCCCTTAACCCTCGGTTGGAAGCTGCTTGCATCCGCCGTTCGTAGCGTGGCGGCACGCTCACGAAGGAGGGGGAAGCGATGAACAAGCGATCGGCAGTCCTCATCGCCGCTGGACTCGTGCTCACGCTGGCCATCGGAGGACTCGCGGTGTCGCTCGGCTTGACGGGTCCGACGCCGGTCAACGCGGCCGGGCCTGCTCGGCCCGAGCGAGTGGTGAAGGTGGAGCGGAGAACCGTGACCATCCACCAGAAAGCGGGTTCGCCCTCCGCAGCGACCGTCATGCTCTCGGCCCCCGCGTCCGACCCCGCCATCGACGGCGACTCGGACGATGGATACGACGAGGACGCGAGCGAGCACGAGGACGAGTCCCACGAGGAATCCGAGGAAGTGGAGTCGGAGGACGTCGGATGACCGGTGCACCCCGCCGCGTCGCGAGCAAGGGAGCCCTGCGGCTGGCGGCATGGTCGTCGGCCGCAGCCGCCCTCGTCGCGTCCTGGGGAGTGTTCGGCGCGTTGCCCAAGCCGATCGCTGCTGCAACCGTGCTGCAGACCCGGCCGCAGAAGATCGTGGTCGTGAGGCAGGTCCTGCGCCGGGTGATCGTGCAGGAGGCCGCCCCGGCGACCCCGCCCACCACCGTGACGTTCACGCCCGCATCCGGTTCGTCCGCTCCACCCGCCCCCACGTCCACCGGGGGGTCAGCGCCGTGAGGACGTGGAGCTTCCGCGCCATGGGAACGTCGGTGCGCGTCCTGACCGAGGGTGGCTCCGGCGTTCCGGTCGGGCCGGCGGTCAAGACCATCGCTCGCACCTTCGAGCGAGAGGAGCGGCGCTTCTCTCGTTTCCGAGGCGACAGCGAGCTTTCTCTCGTCAACGCTGCGGAAGGGCGGTCGGTTCGGATCTCGGCCTCCTTCCGTTCGGTGATCCGTCTTGCCCTCGACGCCGCGGCGGCGACAGGAGGACTCTTCGATCCGACGGTGCTCGGTGCCATGGGAGCGGTCGGCTACGACCGCACGTTCGATGAGGTGCTGGCCGGAGCGCGGGGAACCCTGCATCCGACCAGTCCGTGTGGGCGCTGGCGCGACGTGGTCCTCGAGGACGATGTCCTTTCACTCCCGCTCGGCGTCGGCCTGGATCTCGGAGGCTTGGTGAAGGGGTGGACCGCGGACCAAGCGGCGACTCGGGCCGTCGATGCGGGGCTTCCGTGGGTGCTCGTCAACGCGGGTGGCGATCTGAGGATCGCGGGCGACGCCCCTCGGATCGACATCGCCGTCGAGGATCCTGACGATCCCTCGAGCGAGGTGGGGCGTCTGTCGGTACGCGAGGGCGGGGTCGCGACATCGTCGACCCGCTCGCGGTCGTGGGGTGACGGTCTCCACCATGTGATCGACCCGAGGACCGGCTCGCCGTCAGCCACCGACCTGGTCCAGGTGACGGTCACCGCGCGGACCTGTGCGGAGGCGGAGATCCTGGCCACGGCTGTTCTGCTGCGGGGTTCCGGTGCCGCCGGAGAAGCATCCGTGAGCGTCACGTCCGGAGGGCGCGTGCTCGTCACGGCTCCGATCGAGGAGGCGGCATGACCTGGCTGCTCACGCGGTCGGCCGGCGTCGGCGCCTATCTCATGCTCTACCTGTCGGTCGCCTGGGGTCTCCTCGCGACCACATCGCTCGTGACGAAGCGGGTGTCGAAACGATCCTCGACGGCATTCCACGGCTTCGTGGCCAGCGCCGGACTCATGCTGGTGGCGCTCCACCTCGTCGGGCTCCTGTTCGATCGATTCGTCCGCTTCGACGCGCTCGACCTCTTGATCCCGTACCGGGCCACCTATCGCCCGTTCGCTCTGACGCTGGGGATCGCGGGGCTGTACGCGATGGTGATCGTCCTGACGACGTCGTGGACGCGGAAGCACATGCGCCCTGCCGTGTGGCGAGCGATCCACCTGGCCGCGGTCCCCGCGTTCGCGATGTCGCTCCTCCACGGGGTCCTGGCGGGCAGCGACTCGGCGCGAGCGGGCTTGACGATCCTCTACTGGACCACCGGTCTCTCGGTGCTGTTCCTCGTGATCGTGCGCGGTCTCACGGCTCGTCCACCGCGAGGCAAGCGGGAGGCCGCCGACCGGTCAGGTGTGCCCTCGGTCCCGGCGAGGACATCCCCGAGTCCGGTCTGAACCCGAGACACCCTCTGAGCATGGGCTCTCGGGAACTCAGTCCAGCTGCCGTTCCTCGGGCAGAGGCCTCATCGATGTGCGGCGGACCTCCGGAGTCGTTCGACCTCCCGATCGATCCGATCCTCCGACAGCGGTTCGGAGTAGGTGTCCCAGCCGTGGAAGAAGACCCCGATGCCCCATCCCAGGATCGGGAACACCGGCCAGAAGAACCCTGCCCCCGTGAAGGCCCAGATCGCCACGAAGATGGCGTTGACGAACACGTAGGAGGCGATATGCGCCGTGAACTCCCGGCGCTTGACGAGCCTCGACTTGGCCAGCGCGCGCAGGTCATCACCCTGGGTCATCTCGTTCCCCATCGTGGCCACCTCCATCCGTTCCACGTCGGATCGCGGATCGATCCTCGGTTCCACATCCTCTGCGACGGTTCGACTCGTTCTCATCTCGGCACCTCCATCCCGACGCTAGCTCCGGGTGCCGGGCGCGCCACCGGTCGGAGGGCCCAGGGCCAGCGGGACCTTCTCCCGGTTCCTCAGCCGACACCCGAGGTCGAGGATCGCCCGCCGACCGTGATCGGCCCACCGGGCCAGACGCGCGCCGCGCCCTCCTCCACGGGGACGAGGCAGAACACGCCGGCGTCGCCCGGTTCGGAGCTCGCCCTCGTAGAGGCGACCGAGCGGGGGTTGGCATCGAGCAGAGCGATCTGCACGATCCCCGGCGGGGCCTCCCGGACGACGGATCCGGGCGGGCCGATGACCTCGAGAACCTCTCCGTAGGTCGTCCGGAGCATCCCCGCGACGATCACCTCGATCTGCCTCGGGGAATCGTTCTCGAGGGCGATCACGACATCACCCTCCGGGAGCGTGTCGACGTCGATCGTGCACCGGCGGCCGTCGAAGGTCACCGTGAGGTCGGGCGTGGGTCTGACGGCTTTGACCCGTTCGCCGCTCACGGTCGAGATGAACGCTCGCTCGAAGCCGATCGCGTCGGCGCGGACCGCGTAGCGGGTCTCGACCCCTTGATCCCATCGAGAGATCCACCCGGCCCCCGAGTCGAGCGACGCGGTGACGAGGAGCCGCTCCTGCCTCCATGTCGCGAGCCCCGGTTCGACGACGAGCACGGCGGCGAGCGGGTCCCAGAAGAAGTAGGTCCCCGTCTCGACCTGCTCGTTGGTCGCGAGGACCGAGTGGACCGCGCGCGCAGCGGGTGTTCCGAGATGCTCGGCGAGCACCTCGATGAAGAACGGGGTCGCCGGGACGAAGTTCGACGCATCGAGCGGCACGAGCTCCACGGACATCGACTCGACCACCTCTTTCGCCGCGAGCGCGTCGATCCACACGTTGTACTCGGCGACGCCGTTCGGCGCGTTCCCGGCGACGTCGACAGCGCCCGCCATGGCCACGACGCGCGGGACCCGATCACCCAAGGAGGGGTCCGCTCGCAGAGCCCCCGCGACGTTGGTGAGGGGACCGAGCGTGAGGAGCGTAGTGTCGGAACGGAGTGTCTCCTGGAGGAGGTCGATCGCCGAGCCCTCATACGGAGTGCCGCCGGGCTCGGGCAGCCCCGGGATCGAGGACAGATCGTCGGAGTAGACCCGCCACTCTTCGGGGAACGCGTTGCCACCCGCGAGCGGCGTGCGTCCACCACACGCGACCGGGGTCTCGGACACGCCTTCGAGAGCGAGCAAGGCCCGGGCGTTGCGAACGCCGGCATCGCAGTGAGCGAGCCCATCGCCGACGACGGTGACCGCATCCACCATCACGTCTGGACGCTCCAGCAAGTAGAGGAGCGCCATCACGTCGTCCGTGCCCATGTCCGTGTCCACCACGACGTGCTGCGCGTCCGCCGAGGAAGGTCGATCACGCGTGGCGTCGATGCACGCGACCCCCACCAGCGACGAGATCGCGACGACGCAGATCCAGCGGATGGCGGACGGCTTCCCCACGACAGGCACCCTAGGTTCCGTTCTTCTCGGGCTGGAGGGACCAAGGACCCGGGTTCGATGGGCCATCCGGGCTCCGACGAGACCTCTCCGTCTCCGAGGCCTCTCCGTCTCCGAGGCCTCTCCGTCTCCGAGGAAGGGACACCGGATTGCGCGCATCACGGATGTTCGCCAGGATGTCGTCGTGGGGATGAAGTGGGCAGGGGGGCTGGCGGTCGCCCGCCGTGCTGCTGGCGCTCTCGAGCTGTGCGCCCGGGCCGAACGCTCAGGAGGGTGTCGTCGCCCAGGGAACCGAGATCGCCGGATTCTGGCTCGGTCTCTGGCACGGGGTCATCGCCCCGATCACGTTCTTCATCTCCTTGTTCAGCGACACCGTGAACGTGTACGAGATCCACAACAACGGCAACTGGAACGACTTCGGTTTCGTCCTCGGCGCGGGCGTATCGCTCGGTGGAGGTGGCGCCGGCTCCCGCGGACGGAGAGGCTGAGCCTTCCACGCGGGCCGTGCGGGAGGCACTATCGACGGACAGACACCGAGTCCGGGAACTATCGGACGGGGGCTCGCACCTGCTCGGCGCAGACCTTCGCCACGCGCTTGGCGACCGCCACGATCGTCAGGATCGGCGGATTGCCGAGAGCGCTCGGGAACAGCGAGGCGTCGGCGACGTACACGTTCTCGGGCAGGCGCGACGGGTGCATCTCGCCGACGTCGGCTGCGGTCAGCGGAACGGTTCCACCCGGATGCCCCGCGTTCAGCGTGCCGGAGAACGTCCTCCCGTCTTCGACA
>CBHFMJ010000094.1:0-8435 GCA_965994715.1 uncultured bacterium
CGGAGAGAACGGTCGATCCGGGCTCGAGGTTGGCGAGACGCTCCAGCCGCTCCAACCTCGACAGCGTGCCCGCGGGCGACGGATCCGTCTCGGGGATCGTCGCCCGAACCAGCGCCAGCTCGAGCGAGAGGCGAGGCGACGTCGTCCATCGCATGTCGTTCTGCGCCGCGAGCAACAGCTCGATGACCCGAGCGAGCTCGGACGCCGTGAACTTCTCCGCCTGGATGCGGAGACCTTCGTACCCGTCGGCGGGGATGTCGAGGAGGTCCTCCTGTCCGGGAGCGGTCTTCACGAGCAAGAGGTCGCGGAAGTGGGCGAGCGTCTCGTTGGTGACGTTGCGGAGGTCTTGCCCGTCCTGGACGAGCCGGTTCACGACCTCGAACGTGGTCCGCGCGTCGCCGACGGCCACGGCATCGGCGAGCTCGACCTGCACCTCGCTCCGAGGAGCGCCGAGCAGCGCCTGGATCGCGGCGTCGTCGACCTTCTGGCCGCCGAGCACCCCGGCCTGGTCGAGCAGCGACAGCGCGTCCCGTGCGGAGCCCTCGGCGTGCCGCGCGATCGCGTGGGCCGCGGAATCGTCGAGCGTGACGCCTTCCGACGCTGCCACCTTCTGGAGGAGCTCCGAGAGTCCCTCCATCGTGTGCCGGCGGAAGTCGAACCGCTGACAGCGCCCGACGATCGTGGCGGGCATCTTGTGCGGCTCGGTGGTGGCGAGGACGAACCGAACGCCGGCGGGCGGCTCCTCGAACACCTTCAGCAGCGCGTCGAACGCTTCACGCGACAGCCGCTGGGCCTCGTCGATGATGTAGACCTTCTCGCGGCCCTGGACCGGCGCCGTGGGCGCTTTCTCCCGGAGCTCGCGCGCGTCCTCGACCCCCCCGTGCGAAGCGGCGTCGATCTCCACAACGTCGAGATGCGTGCCTTCCCGGATGGCGATGCACTGGTCGCACCCGCCGCAGGGCTCGGCCGTGGGACCGGTGACGCAGTTGACCATCTTCGCGAGGATCCTCGCCGTGGACGTCTTGCCGGTCCCGCGCGGACCGCAGAACAGGAACGCGTGATGGAGGCGGCCGTCCCGGATGGCGCCGGTCAGCGCGCGGACCACATGGTCCTGGCCGAGAACCTCCCCGGGGGTCTGCGGCCGGTACCGCCGGTAGAGCGCCTGATGCTGCCTGTCCTCCGCCATCTTTCCCGCTCCTTGGCCGCTCCCCTGGCCCTCGTCACACGAAGGTGTGACCGTGCACCCGCCGTCGACACCGTGAGACTCGGCCGCTACCCGACGACGGAGCTCCAGCCGGGCTCACCCACGGCACCCGCCGGTTCACGCTTAGGGCTGCTTCCTTCCGGACCTGACCCGGTTCGCGTTCCGGCGTCGCGTGGGACCCGACCTTCGACGCTCCGTGCCGGGGCGCTCCGGACCCCCCGGGCCTCGGGCGGGGATTCAGCCCCGCTGAAGCGGATCGCGGGTACAGGGCACCGCTAGCTCCCCGCCTAGCACGGTCACACGCGGCGAGTATACGAGGGGCCTCCGACGTGGCGGGTCGACCTACTCGGGGCCGTCGACGTTGACGACCGGTTCGCCCTCCCCCGCACGGACGACCACGATCGCGGCGGGTTCGGTCGAGGGATTGCCCTCCCGGTGCACGAGCTGCTTCCCGACGAAGACGAAGTCCCCGGGACCCGCGTCGAAGGACTCCGCCCCGCCGGGGCCGAACTCCATCCGCAGGGACCCGCTGAGGACGTAGATCGAGCTCTCGTAGCTCCCGTGGTGGTGCCAGCCCGAGACCATGCCGGGATCGGTCCGGACGAAGCCGGCCCACATCCCTTCGGTCTGGACCGCCTGCTCCCTGGTCATCCCCGGCGTGGGCTGGCCCTCGACCCGCTGCTCGGGAGCGATCCGGTGGATCGTGGTCACACGGACACCTCCTTCTCGCGATCGTCCTTCTGGGGATCCTCTGGCCTGCGCATCATGCATCCGAGACGGGAACCACGCACGGGGAGTCCGGCGTCCAACCCCCGTTCAGCCGGACGAGCAGGCCTCCCGCCCGCTCCCGCCCCACGGAGGATCTGATGTCGATGTCGACCCGTTCCCGGCTCTCCCTGCTCCTCGCGATCGCCACGCTCGTCGTCGCCGGCATCCTGGGCTCCCAGGGCGTCAGCGCCGGTTCCCCGGGAACCCCGCTCGACGGATCCGAACCGGGATCCGGCGGCGGCTTCGACGACGTGGCAGGTATCTGCGTCGCACCTGACGGGGCGAGCGGTTCGGCGACTGACACGGACTGCAACGACATGATCGACGATCCTGTGGTCGTCGATCCCGACGAGTGTGGCGAGAAGGTCATCGGCACCGGACCGGATGCCGCGGTGAGCTACACCCCGTGTCCCGGCGACGAGCGGCCGGTGGTCACGAACCCCGATCAGGGCGCCAAGCTCGTCGAGCCGACCCCCGGGATGGCGGACGTGCGATCACACATCTTCGATCACGCCTTCGTGAACGATGACGGAACGAGTGTCACGGTCTTCTTCTGGAGCGGTGTCGAGCCCTGCTACGTCCTCGATCGCGTGGACGTCGACGAGGGACCCGACGCCGTGACGATCACGCTGTTCGAAGGACACGACACGAGTGCCGGCGACGTGGCGTGCATCGACATCGCGCTCCTGAAGAAGGTCGTGGTCCAGCTCGATGCGCCGCTCGGAGACCGGCGCATCGTCGACGGCGCCGCCTAGCTCTACCGGGCGATCCAGACCTCCCAGTCCGAGACCGGCCGGAACCCGAGGGCCGCGTACATCCGCCGAGCCATCTCGGACGGCTGCAGCCACGCGAGGTCCGCCCTGTCCTCGAACGCGCGGCTCGCGCGGAGCGTGAGCGCGGCACCGATCCCGCGCCGCCTCGCGGCCTCCATGACCCCGACGCCGAAGATCCCCACCGTGTCGTGCAGGAGGTAGGCCGAAGCCTCGCCGACCGGCTCCCCGTCGATCCACGCCGTGAACATCCGCACCCGATCGTCCTCGAGCATCCGGGGGCCGACGAAGCGCTCCGCGATGTCCCGGGGCGTTCCGAACGTGGCGACCTCGACGGCTCTGACCGCCTCGAGGTCATGGTGCTCGCGCGCCTCGCGGATCTCGATGCCCGGAAGGATGGGTTCCGATGCGAGCCCGCCGATCGGTGCGGCCATCGTCGGCCACCCGTCCACCCGCTTGAGCCCGGCCGCCCGGATCGCCTCTTCGACCGCCGGATGCCGGCCGACCTCGACCTCGATCCCGAAGAAGGGATGTCCTCGCCCCCGGAACACGGCGCGAGCGGCCTCCAGCGCCGTCGGCGCGTCCTCCGGCTCCCGGATCACCCGGGTCCCGTTCAACTCCGACGCCGGGAGGTTCGAGAGGGAGACGAGGAGGCCGTCGACCTCCAGGGTCTCTCCTCCTTCCACGACCTCGGCACGCACCCGTTCGCCCTCCAAGCCCGCGGCCGCGATCCGGTCGGTGAGCTCCATCAGGGCATGCTCCCACGCCGTTAGCCTCCGTGGATGCTGCCGATCTGCGCCGTGACCGTCGACTTCGACGGGACCGCGTGTCTCCACGATGTGGGGGTCGATCTGCTCGATCGCTTCGGGACCGACGCCTCGCGGAACCGCGAGCTCGCGGGGATCGACGAGGCCTTCGATGCCGGGAGGATCGGCCTCCGAGACGTGCTGCTCGCGGAGGCCGCGACCCTCCGCGCGGACGACGACGAGATGATCGCGTTCGCGCTGGCGCACTGCCCGCTCGATCCGACGTTCTCGCCGTTCGTCGCATGGGCGGAGCACCGGGAGGTGCCGATCACGGTCGTGTCGGACGGGTTCGGGCTCCACGTCCGCCCGTTGCTCGCGGCTGCCGGGCTCGAGCACCTCTCGGTGGTCACCAACACCTGGGATCGAGGCACGCTCGCGTTCGGTGCAGCCCACCCGGTCTGCGTCGGCTGCGGCACGTGCAAGAAGCAGGCCGTCGAGCGTGGGCGTGAGACGCACGGACCGGTGGCCTTCGTCGGCGACGGCGTGAGCGACCGGTTCGGTGCCCGGTACGCGGACGTCACGTTCGCGAAGGACGGCCTCGCCGAACACTGCCGACGCGCGTCGATCCCGTTCCTCGCCTACGAGGACTTCGACGACGTCCGGCGGGCGCTCCTCGAGCTCGACGGCTCTCTTGCGCCGGTCGGCGGTGAGCCGTGTCCCGGGTGGCGGGAGCCGTCGTGACCTCGCTGCCGGCCGGACTCGTCGCTCGCCCGCTGGGCGAGACCGATCTCGACGCCGTGGTCACGATGGTGAACACGTGCGAGCTCCACGACACCGGCGAGGTGATGCTCGAGCGAGCCGATCTCGTCGCGGATGCCGGCGCCGAGGGGTTCGATCCGTCCGCGGATTGGATCGGGGTCTTCGACGGCGATCGCATCGTCGGCTGGGGGCTCCTCGAGCGACGACATCGCCTTGCCACGGACGTCCACCCTGATGCCCGGGGTCGGGGCGTGGGTGCCTGGCTGCGGGCGTGGTCGGAGGAGCGCGCGCGGGCGGCCGGGTCGGCGAGCGTCGTGCAGGTGATCGACGACCGGCGTGAAGACGTCGCATCGATGCTGATGGCTGCGGGGTACACGCCGCAGGGGACGTCGTGGATCCTCCGGATCGCCCATCTGGATCGGCCCCCACGTCCGGTGCCGCCCCGAGGCATCGAGCTCCGCGCCTCCCGTCCGGAGGACGAGGACGACGCGCTCTTGCTGTTCGAGCGCGCGTTCTCCGAGTGGCCGGGTCGGCAGCCCACATCTCCGGCCACGTGGCGGGCGATGGTCACGGAGCGGGAGGGGTTCGAGCCGGAGGACCTCATCATCGCCCTGGCGGACGGGGTCGTGGTCGGAGGTGCGTTCCTGATCGATGCAGACGAGATCTGGGTCGACAAGCTCGCCGTGGCGAGCGAGTTCCGCCATCGAGGGATCGCTCGTGCGCTGTTGCTGACCGCGTTCGGGCGCTCCTTCGATCGGGGCCATGCGTGGACGGCGTTGTCGACTGATTCGAGGACCGGAGCGCTCTCCCTGTACGAGCGGATCGGGATGCGGGTCCACCGATCGTTCACCCGGTACGGCCGCGAACCGTCGGCTCGAACCTCGTGACGAAGCGGTGGCCGAGGGATTCGAACCCTCGAGGGAGTCATCCCCCCTACACGCTTTCCAGGCGTGTCCCTTCGGCCGCTCGGGCAGACCACCGCGATGAGTTTACCGACGCGATATCGACCGCCGATCAGGCAGTCTTCGTCGCGACGAACGCCGCGTACCTGGCCTGGCCGGTCGGCGTGAGGTGGAAGCCGTCCGCCGCGAACCAGAACGGGTGGTGCCGGCTGAAGGAGAACCAGTTGACGAGCACGGTGTTCGCGCGCCGCCGGGCACACGCGGCCAACCGCTCGTTCTGGATCGCGCGGTACCACCGCGGGATCTTCAACGTCACGAGGTACACCGTGCGGTCCCGGCCTGCGAGCTCGGAGATGCGGTTGCAGTCAGCCGCCTGGATCAAGATCCCGTTGTTACCGAGATGGACGATCACCTTGCTGCGGAGCCGTCGCGCCGCCTTCAGCTGCTCGACGAGCGGGACCGCGTCGCGGAATTGACGAGAGACGATGGCATTCACGCGGAACCCCCGGGCCACCAGCTCGTCCTTCGCCCCGAGCATCACCGAGTCACCGATCGCGAGATGCCCCGGAGGGATGCCCCCGACCGCGGGGGACGGCGTGAGCGCGATCGATCCGATCGCGGCCACCGCGAGCAGGGAGCGGATGCGGGTCATCTCGTCAGGTATCGATGGGCGGGCCCGTGAGAGGCCCGCCCGGATGGCGGAGGCGGCGTGATTCGAACACGCGAGAGGCGGATTAGGCCCCTAACCGCTTTCGAGGCGGTCCCGTTCGTCCACTCCGGCACGCCTCCGTCCACGAGTCTAGCGGGCGAGCCGGGGGCGGGCGCGAGCGTGACGGCGGATGGACGATCGTGCGAGGATCCACGAACGTGGATGCGAAGAGCCTGGAACGTGTGCCCCTGTTCGCGGGTCTCTCCCCCAAGGAGCGCGAGAAGGTGGCACGCTGGGCCGACACCGTGGATCTGCCGCCGGGCAAGCATCTCCTCGACGAGGGTCGGCTGCCGCACGAGTTCTTCGTGATCGTCGACGGCGAGGTCGAGGTGCTGCACGACGAGCAGCGTCTCGCGACGTTGGGCCCCGGGGACTTCTTCGGAGAGATCGCGCTGATCGAGCACGGACGCCGGACCGCTTCAGTGGTAACGACCGTGCCCACGACCCTCGCCGTGATGAGTCCGGCCTCGTTCGCGGCGATGCGGCGTGAGATGGCCGAGGTCGCTCTCAGGATCGACGACGCGATCCGTGAACGGTCGGAACGTTAGCGTCGCTCGCGGAAGAACGACCGGAGCAGATCGCCGCACTCGTCGGCGAGCACGCCTCCGGTGGACGCGACCGAATGGTTCAACCTCGGATCGTCGAGGAGGTTCCCGAGCGAGCGGGCGAATCCCGCCTTCGGGTCGGCCGCTCCGAACACCACCCGATCGAGCCGGGCGAGGACGGCGGCGCCGGCACACATCGCGCAGGGCTCGAGGGTCACCGTGAGCGTGCACCCTTCGAGTCGCCACGAGCCGAGGGCCGCGGATGCGGCGCGCAGAGCCAGGATCTCCGCGTGCGCGGTCGGATCGCCGTCGAGCTCGCGTCGGTTCCCCACCGCGGCGAGCAGGTCGTCGCCTCGGGTGACCGCGGCACCGATCGGCACATCGTCGTGCTCGAGGCAGGTACGTGCTTCCGCGAGCGCGAGCCGCATCACGCGCTCGTCGTCCGGCTCCGCGGTCAGTCCCACCCCAGGGCCTCGAGCCGCTCGTCCGAGATGCCGAAGTGGTGCGCGATCTCGTGCACCACGGTCTCGGCGACCTGGGCGCGGAGCTCCTCGTCGTCCTCGCCCGCCTCGGCCTCGATCGTGGAGCGGAACAACGTGATCCGATCGGGCAGCGCTCCCACGTAGAACTCGCGTTCCGTCTGCGCGATTCCCTCGTAGAGGCCGAGGAGGTCGGGATCGTCGGCGGGCGGGTGGTCCTCGACGACCACGGCGACGTTGTCCATCGCCTCCTGCACCCAGCCGGGCAGCTCGTCGAGGGCGTCCGACACGAGCGACTCGAACCGACGGCGGGAGCGGTGCGACATCGCTTGTAGCCTACGTCGCATGCCCGGCGGGCTCAGCACGGATCTCTACGAGCTCAACATGGCGGCGAGCTACCTGCGTCGTGGGATGGACGGGCTCGCCACGTTCAGCCTCTACGTGCGGGATATGCCGAAGCAGCGTGGCTTCCTGGTCTCCGCGGGCCTCGAAGACTGCCTCCGTTTCCTCGAGACGTACGGGTTCGAGGACGAGGAGCTCGCCTACCTCCGGGAGGTCGGCTTCGACGATCGAGCGATCGAGGACTTCCGAACGACCAGTTTCGAGGGGGAGGTCTGGGCGGTGCCCGAGGGGCGGATCGTCCATGCGAAGGAGCCGATCGTCGAGGTCACCGCGCCGATCGCGCAGGCGCAGCTCGTCGAGGCCGTGTTGCTGAATCAGGTGACGTTGCACACGACGCTCACGTCGAAGGCCGCTCGCTACATGCTCGCGGCCGAAGGCCGGATGCTCGTAGACTTCGCGTTCCGACGCGCGCACGGGGTGGAGGCCGCCCGCGCAGCCGCTCGTGGGAGCGCGATCGTGGGCTTCGAGGGCACGTCCAACGTCGAGGCCGCGCGCGAGTTCGGGCTGCGCGTGACGGGGACGATGGCGCATTCCTTCATCACGGCGTTCGACGACGAGCGCGACGCGTTCCGCGCGTTCGCGGAGGATCATCCGAACCGCACGACGTTCCTCGTCGACACGTACGACACGATCGGGGGCGTGAAGAACGCGATCGACGTGATCCGCGAGATGGACCCTCCCGGCGAGGTGGGCGTGCGTCTGGACTCCGGCGACTTGGACCGCCTCTCCCGCGAATCGCGACGGATGCTCGACCGCGCCGGCCTGGAGGGCGCACGGATCTTCGCGAGCGGCGGTCTCGACGAGCACGAGGTCGCCGAGCTGGTGCGCGCCGGGGCGCCCGTCGACGCGTTCGGGATCGGGACGCAGCTCGGCGTCTCCGCCGACGCCCCCTACGTGGACGCGGTCTACAAGCTCGTGGAGTTCGACGGGCGACCGGTGCTGAAGCTGTCGCCCGCCAAGGCGACGGC
Organism: uncultured bacterium; assembly: GCA_965994715.1. Taxonomy (GTDB): domain Bacteria; phylum Actinomycetota; class UBA4738; order UBA4738; family HRBIN12; genus JAJNBA01. The sequence goes on from CBHFMJ010000094.1 coordinate 8,253, forward strand.
GCCCGGGCGCAAGCAGGTGTGGCGGGGACCGTCGGAGGACGTGATCGGCCTTCGCGACGAGGCGGCGCCCGGCCCGAACCACGAGCCGTTGCTGGAGCCGGTGATACGGGCCGGGCGCCGCCTCGCCCCCCCACCCACGATGGAGGAGATGCACGCCCGCTTCGCGCGGGATCTGACGGCCTT
>CBHFMJ010000095.1:0-8375 GCA_965994715.1 uncultured bacterium
TTCCTTCCCGAGGTCGCGCGGTGGGGTACGTGGATCCTCGTTGTCGTGCTCGGCCTCGGGGCCGTGATGAACGCCGCATCCTCGAGTCCCTGGGAGCGATACCTCTGGGCACCGCTCTCCCTCGGGCTCGCGGTGGTGTGCTTCTTCGTCGCCCGCGGCTAGGGGGAACCGGAGGGTCGCTCGAGGTCGAGCAGGAGCTTCGTTCCGATCCCGTCCACGCTTCGAACGTTCGCGGATAGCACCACGAAGCCATGGCGGCCGTCACGAGCCCAGCCGGCGATGCTCCGGTAGCCGCCGGTCCCGCCGTTGTGCATCACGACCTGGACCTTCGGACGACCGATCCCGACCAGGAGCCATCCGAGCCCGACCCGCATCCCAGGGGTGAGGCGGCCGCCCGCTGCCCGCGCCTGGTGGCTCGACCGGATCGCGGCCGCGAGCTCCTCGGGCACGTCCGGGAGCGTCCCCATCTGCGCGCGGACGAACGTGAGCAGATCGGCGGTGGTGGATCGCAGGGCGCCGGCTCCCGTGAGGCCGGGGAACGCCCAGAGGCCTGCCGGACCGCCCCACCGCTTGGTTCCCGCAGCCAGACGGCTCCGATGGTCCTCGCTCAGGGTAATCACGGTGTCCCGCAGGCCGAGGGGCGTGGTGATCCGTTCCCGCACCAGGGCTTCGTAGTCGGTGGCGGCCGCGTGGGCGAGCGCGATGCCCAGCACACCCGCGCCGTAGTTCGAGTAGCGGAATCGCTCGCCGGCGGCGACTCGCGGACGGGTCTCCCCGAGCGCTGCGAGGACGTCTTCCGTCGAGAGGCGGGCGTAGGGATCGTCGCGGTGGCCGAGCGCGTGCAGGAGGAACCCGGGCGGCAGGCGAGGAAGCCCCGACCTGTGGGTGGCGAGATCGACGAGCCTGATCGGCCGACCATCGCGCATGGGCACGCGGGTCCGGCGCGGGAGGTGCTCGACGAGGGGGTCGTCCACGCCGAGCTCACCTCGCTCCGCCGCGATCGCCAGAAGGAGCGAGGTGAACACCTTCGTGATCGAGCCGATCTCGAAGACCGCTCGTTCCGGTGCGCACGGCGGGTCCGGGAGCGGCCCCCGCGATGCGAACGCCGTGTCCTGGCCATCGGTCGCGCTCACGACGAGGAGGCCGGGTCGGCGACCGGCCCGCCGGAGCGCGGCGTCGACCCGCGTCTGGAGCTCCGCCGTCACGATCGGCCGCTCGAGAGCACGCGGATCGCGCCGAGCTTCACGAACAGCATCACGCCCACGAGCTTCTCCAGGTCGCGCGTCGCTCGGAGCGGACCGGCATCGACGGGATGGAAGCCCATGTCGCGGGCCAGGGTGAACACGGCCTCTTTCCCCTCGTCGTCGTCCCCGGCGATCAGGACCGAGGAGGCGATCCCGTCGACCTCCGGGGCGGTCAGGTGCCTGGCATGCACGTGGTTCCAGCCCTTGAACACCTTGGCGGCCGGGAGTCGGTCTTGGATCAGCTCGGCGGTCGAACGGCCCTCGAGAGCTTCTCGCTCGCGCCTGTTGTACGGGTAGGAGACGTCGACGACGACGGTGCCGGATACATCGCCGAGCTCGGCGAGCGTGTCGTCCATCGCGGACCAGGGGACCGTGAGGATCACGACGTCGGCGTTCGCGGCATCCGCGTAGGTGGCACCGCCTGACGCCCCGGTCTTCTGGGCGATGGTGCGGGCGCGTTCGAGGTCGCGGGAGCCCACGGTGACCTCATGCGTGGTGCTCAGAGCCTCGGCGAACCCGCGCCCCATCTTCCCGGTACCGATGATGCCGACCCTCACGCGCTCCTCCGGCGACCCGACGGTACCGCCCGCTCGTGCTCGGCGCCATCCGCCCCCGCTCAGCCCAGCCATCCCGGCCGGACGAGGCCGGACTCGTAGGCGATCACGACCAGCTGGGCCCGGTCCCGAGCGCCGAGCTTCCCCATCGCCCGGCTGACGTGGGTCTTCGCGGTCGCGGGGCTCACGAATAGCCGTGCCGCGATCTCCTGGTTCGACAGTCCCTCCCCGACGAGGGCGACGATCTCGCGTTCGCGTTCGGTGAGCTCCTCGAGGCCGGTGGCCTGGATCGGCTCCTTCGCGCGGCTCGCGAACTCTGCGAGGAGCTGCCGCGTGACGCTCGGCGAGAGGAGGGCGTCCCCGCCGGCGACGACGCGGACCGCCTGCACGAGCTCATCCGGCTCGGTGTCCTTCACCAGGAAGCCGCTTGCGCCCGATCGGATCGCCTCGAAGACATACTCGTCCAAGCCGAACGTCGTCAGCACAACGATCTTGACGTCGGCCAGGCGTTCGTCCTCCGCGATCGCCCGCGTCGCGGCCAGCCCGTCCATCCCCGGCATCCGGATGTCCATCAGGACCACATCCGGCGACAGCTCAGACGCGAGGCCGACCGCCTCGTCGCCGCTGCTCGCCTCGCCGACGACCTCGATGTCGTCCTGGGCGTCGAGGAGGGACCGGAACCCGGCGCGCACCAGGGCTTGATCGTCGGCGAGCACCACACGGATCGGACCGGCCATCCCGGCCTCACCCCGTGTCCGTGACGGCGAACAACCGCCACCGGTCCCCGACGCCCTTCAGCTGGCGCTCGCCCAGATCGGCGAACCCGATCCGCGACCCGCTCACGAGATCCTTCACCGTGCTCGTGGCCAGCACATCGCCCGTGGATCCCTCGTCCGCCACGCGGGAGCCGATGTTCACGGCGATCCCGCCGACGTCTTCGCCGCGGAGCTCGACCTCGCCGGTGTGGAGACCGATCCGGACATCGATGCCGAGCCCGCGCAGCCCCTCGCGGATCGCGACGGCGCAGCGGATCGCGCGCGTCGGGGCATCGAACACCGCGAGGAACCCGTCGCCTGTCGTCTTGATCTCGCGACCTCCGTGTTCGACGAGCTCACGGCGGACGAGCTCGTCGTGACGGTCGAGCTCCTCGCGCCACCGGCGGTCCCCGACCTCGACCGCTCGTTCGGTCGACGAGACGATGTCGCTGAACATCACGGTGGCCAGGATCCGCTCGGCGCCGGCGTCGGCCCCGAACGTCGGCATCTGCCGCTCGGCGATCGCGCCGATCACCCGGCGCGTGACGGCGGGTGACAGGAGCGCGTCGCCGCGGGCGACGGCCCGCACGCCTTGGAGGAGCACCTCGGGGTCGGTGTCCTTCACGAGGAACCCCGAGGCCCCGATCCGGAGGGCCTCGAACACGTACTCGTCTTCGTCGAACGTCGTGAGGATCACGATCCGCGTGCGATCGAGCGCCTCGTCCCGCACGATCCGCCTGGTGGCCTCAAGCCCGTCCATCCCTGGCATCCGGATGTCCATCAGCACCACGTCGGGCTCCGACACGGCGGCCAGCCGGAGGGCCTCCTCACCGTCGTCGGCCTCCCCCACGACCTCGATGTCGGGCTGGGCATCGAGGAGAGCCTTGAAGCCGGCCCGGACGAGCGCTTGATCGTCGGCGAGAAGGACGCGGATCACGTCGCCGCGGCCTCCAGCGGGAGGACGGCGCGCACGCGGAACCCGCCTTCGGCTCTCGGTCCGGCCTCGAGCTCCCCGCCGAGCGCTCCCACCCGTTCGCGCATCCCCACGATCCCCTTGCCGCTCCCGTGCGGCGAGGCGCCCGCGGCCGCACCTCGGCCGTCGTCCTCGACCAGCACGGTGAGGTCCCGGTCACCGTACGCGACCCGCACCGTCGCGGTGGCGCGGCCGGCGTGGCGCGTCACGTTCGTGAGCCCCTCCTGGACGATCCGGAACGCGGCAGCCTCGATCCCGTACGGGAGGGGGCGCGCCTCGCCGACGACCTCGGTACTGACCTCCAGCCCGGCGGCCGTTGCCTGCGCGGCGAGGTCCTCGATCCGCGCGAGCGTCGAGCCCGGGAAGCGCGGGGCCGCCTCGCCTCGCTGCCGGAGGATGTCGAGGACGGATCGCAGCTCGGTGAGCGCCTCCTTGCTCGCGTCGCGGATCGCGGCGAGCGACGTGCGGGCCTGCTCGGGGAGCGCCTCGTTCACGTGCAACGCCACACCCGCTTGCACGCTGATCAACGACAGGTGGTGCCCGAGCGCGTCGTGGAGCTCGCGCGCGATCCGGAGCCGCTCCTCGCCGGCGCGCCGCAACGACTCCTCCTCTTCCATCCTCGCCACCTCGGCGACCCGCTCGCGCCGGATCCTGACGATCTCGGCCGCACCGAACAGCACGAGGAGCCACGCGGCGAGCGCCAGGAGCGAGATCAGGGATGGAGCTGGTCCGTCCCGGAGGAGGAAGTCCAACCAGGGGAACAGGAGGAAGCCCGAGACGCCGACGATCGCGGCAGCGAGCCGATGCCCGCGAACCGCGGCCGTGGTGTACGCGACGATCAAAGGGAACCAGATCGGCCCATCGTGGTAGCCGATCACGAAGTACAGGAGCGTCGTCCCGAACACGATCCCGAGGACCACGAGCGGGTTCCGGCGGCGAGCGACCAGCGCGAGCGCGGCGATCACGACCAGTGCGGCCGCGCCCGCATCGAAGGGCCGCCGGAGCGGCTGGTGCTGCAACGACGCGAAGTACGTGCCGATCACGCCGAAGATCGCCAGCCCGATCGCCAGCGCGGCGTCGAACACGATGCCGGAACGACCGCGGTCGGGTTCGGTGATGGCCGTCATCCGTCGGTTCCTCCAGTGCTTCGACGGTGGCAGCGTAGGTCGGGGGCTCGAGGCCGTCATCGGCGCCGGGTCGTCATCGCGGCTACGCCCCCTGGCGTAGCCCAGAACCATCCCCGGAGCCGACGTCGCACCGACCAGCGGAGGCGAGGCTGGGTCCAGGCCGGTCGAAGCCAACGAGGACCGGTCGGGGAGGTGTCCGAACGATGGCGACGATGCTGATGGAGCACGGCGGATGGGGCGGCGGGCCGTGGTTCCTGCTGTTCCCGCTCCTGTGGGGCGCCCTGCTGGTCACGGTGCTCCTGGTGTGGCGGGGGCGGAACCGGCACTGGACGGGCGGCGCGGAGGAGATCCTCGCCGAGCGCTACGCCAAGGGCGAGATCTCGGCGGATGAGCTCCGGCAGCGCCGCGAGGAGCTGCGCCGGAACCAAAGGTAGGGCGAGTGAGGGGAGAGGGTCATGAGACGGAGACATCAGGGGACAGCCCGTGGCGTGATCGCGGCGTTGGCCGCCCTGGGCCCTGGCCGCGTGCGGCGCCGAGGCATCGGGCGACGTCCATCCGGGACCGGGGGGCCCCGACGCCGTCGCCGTGGTGGCACGTGACAACACGTTCGAACCCGCTCGGCTCGAGCTGCCGGCGGGCCAGGACGTCGAGGTCGAGATCACCAACGAGGGCGGCACGATGCACGACTTCACGGTCGAGTCGCTCGATCTGAGCACGGGTCCGATCGAGGAAGGCGCGGTCGCGACCGCCTCGCTCACGGTTCCCGCGGGCGAGACCACCTTCGCCTGCTCGATCCACGGCGGCATGGACGGGGTGATCGTGGGGACGTGAGTCAGCCGAGCACCGTCCTCCATCACACGGTGACGGAGGGATCAGCCTCCTTCGAAGCGAACCGACGCGATCACGCCGTCGATGAGCCGATCGACCTGATCGCGCGGCTCTGGCCACACGCTTCCGACGATCAGCAGCAACCGCCCCTCGACGTCGACGGCGATGAGCCGGACCGACCCGGGCTCGACGGTGAAGGTTCCGTCGTTGCTGCCGAAAAACTCCGTCGACGTCTCCGGCATCCCTCGCACCTCGAAGGCCTCGCGGCCGTCGATCGTCGCGGACCGGACCGATCCGCCGACGAACGGTGGGTTCGCCGCGATCGTGCTCATGGCGTCCTCGGCGCTTCGACCATCGATCTCGACGACGCCCTCGGCTCCGACGACGAACGTCGGGTCCGCGAATCCGAGCAGCACGCCTCCCGCCTCGCGTTGCACGTCGAAGAACTCCGGATGGGTGTGACCGCCGATCCAACCCGGGCCGACCGCGAACGTGATCGGCGGGCCGGTGAACGAGTCGTAGCGTAACGGCCGGGATCGAGCGGGGCGCCGTCGCCCTCGAACGGCTCGGTCCCGTTCGAAGGAGTCGCCGAGCCGGACGCCGCTCCTGAGGTTGACGTTCCTGCTGCTCTGGGGGATCCAGAAGCACAGGCCGCCGAGAACGAGAGCACGATGACCAGCGCGATACGAGCGAACTTCACGGCTCGACCATAGATCCGACGCGGGTCTCGCGCGCTACGGGAGTACCACGATCTTGCCGCGGGTGTGGCCGGAGCCCACCTGCTCGAACGCCGCGGCGGACTCGTCCAGCGGGAACGACCGGATCTCGGGACTCACGATCTCCCCACGCTCGAGCATGCCGACGAGCGTTCCGAGCGGGTCCGTCGCCACGATCCCACTCACGTTCGCGGCCTCGATCCCGCGCGCCTTCAGCGTCTCCTCGTCGGCGCCGCCCACCGCGGAGACGAGGCGCCCACCGGAGCGAACGAGCTCCGCGAGCCGGGCCGTGTCGTTCATGCATCTCGGCGATCACGTCGACCCCGACGGGAGCGAGCGACCGAACCGCCTCGACGACATCGCCGGCCGCGTAGTCGACCGCGTCCGCGGCTCCGAGCTTCTGGGCGGTGTCGGCGTTCTCGGCGCTGGAGATGGCGATGACCCGAGCGCCGCGCGCGGCTGCGAGCTGCACGAGGTAGCTCCCGACGCCGCCGGTCGCCCCGATCGCGACCACCACATCGCCCTCGGAGATGGCAGCAGCCTCGACCATAGTCAGGGCGGTCACGCCGGCGACGGGGATCGCGGCTGCTTCCGCGTGGTCGACGGACCCCGACTTCCGGGCGATCGTCCCGGTGGACATCGTGGCCAGCTCCGCGAGCGTGCCCTCGCCCAGGTACCCCTTGCCCACCGATCCGAACACCTCGTCCCCGATCGCCCAATCGGTAACGCCGTTGCCGAGCGCTTCCACCGTCCCGTATGCGTCCGCACCGGGGATCAGCGGGAACCGGTGCTCCATGTGATCCTTGAGGTACCCCTGGATCACCGCGTTGTCGAAGGGATTCAGGCCGGCCGCGGCGACGCGGATACGGACCTGTCCCTCAGCGGGCTCCGGAACAGGGACCTCGACGACGGAACCGGCTGCACCCAGCTCCTCCAGGGCGAACGCGCGCATCGCTTCCTCCTTCTCGGCGGACAGGGCTGACAACCCTCGACCCCATCACCGCATTCCGCCGCGCGACGATCCGCGACGCGTGACCACGGCGAGCGCCCGGATCAGTCGGCGATCCGCAACGCAACGGCGGGCCGGATCCGGGCTGCTCGGGTTGCGGGCCATGCGGTCACCGCCAGCGACGCCACGAGTGGGAGGGCCACGATGACGGCGAGACCGACCCACGGCACGATGAACGGGATCGGTACGTCGCCGAACGAATCCGATGCCATGAGCAGCTGACGTGTCGTGATCAGCCCCAGCACGGCACCGATCAGCGTGCCCTGCACCGCGATGAGTCCGGCCTCGGACAACATCGCTGTGCGGATGAGTCCGGCACGGAAGCCCATCGCACGGAGCATGCCGATCTCCTGACGCCGCTCACGGACCGCCCGGACCATCACGACACCGAGACCGGCGATCCCGATGAGGAGGCCGAACCCGAGGAAGCCTCGCAGGAGCGCGAGGAAGCCCGTGAGCTTGCTCGCTCCCGCGTTGATGAGCGCGCTGAACGTGTCGGCGTCGGCTCCCTGCGCGAGGAAGTCCGCATCCACCGAAGACGCGACGGCATCCGGATCCGCACCATCCGCCACCCCGAGGTAGTAGCGAGTGACGATGTCTTGTTCGCCGAAAAGCTCGGCAGTGAGCTCGCGGCTCACGAGGGCACCGTTCTCCAGCCAGTCCGTCTCGCCCAGGGCCGCGATCGTGAGGTCGTGGGGCCGCCCGCTGCCCGGTTCGATCACCGTGAAGGTGTCACCGACGTCCAGCACCGCAACATCCACTCCGGCGACCAGGAAGTTCTCCGGCACGATGGCCAGGGATGGATCGTCGAGCACCGCCAGGTACACATCTGCGTCGCTCGCGTAGGCCTCGTCCCGGCGGAACAATCCCGGTGTCCCGCGTCTCATGAGGTCAAGGTCGAACCCGCTGATCTCCCACTCGGGCGTGCCGTCGAGGTGCGCGGCTCCGAAGTTCGCCACGCCTCGTGTGAGGCCGGCGACCGCGACCACGTCGTCGCGGCTCGCCAGTGCTTCCGCCTCGATGGGGTTCGTCGGATTCGTGTCGACCAGGACGTCGAAGCCTGCAGCGACCCGCTCGACCGTCACGTCTGTGTTGCTGGCCAACGCGATCGAGAACGAGGTGAGGATGGTCACCGTGAAGACGACGAGCGAGAACATCCCGAGCAGCAT
>CBHFMJ010000096.1:0-8347 GCA_965994715.1 uncultured bacterium
GAGCACGCGGTCCGGAACCTCCCCGGTGTGGAGGGTGCTCGAGAGCGTTCACAGGAACCGCGCCTCTCGCTCGCGGCGGGAGGCGCGCGCCCGGTCCTCGCTCGCCTGACCGACCAACAGGCCCACGATGAGCGCCACCGAGAGGAACACGACCCCCGTCGCGACGTCTTCCACGTCGTCGAACCGGAACGTGAGCTGCGGGTCCTCGACGACGAGCGGCCTGATCGTCGAGGCGAGGATCCCGGCGATGAGGCCGGCCCCCAACCCGCCCGCCACGGCGGCGATCACGACCGCGAGCATGAACAGGGCGATCGAGATCTCGGGTCGGGTGGGAGCCAAGGGGAACGCGATCGCGGTGGCGATCGCGGGGGTGATCAGCCCGATCACCGTCCCCCGCAGCGTGAACTTCGCGGTTCCCTCGGCCTCGTGCTCCTCGCTCACGACCACGACACGCTAGCCCCTTTCACGGGATCTTCACGCCTCGGGAAGGATCCTTCACGCTTCCCTCACGCCCTTGTCTCGAAGATGAGCGCAGAGGAACCCATCCTCCGAGTCAAATCCGGGGGCCGACAGCTCCCTCCAGTTGTTGGACTCCGGATCCGTCCTCATCATTCGGGCCCGCTCTGCGGGCCCGAACTCTTTCCCGAGCGTCCACGATCCGACTTCAGCGTCCACGATCCGACTTCGTCCCCCGGCAGAGGGGGAACACCACCGCGGAACCGACGGCCTCCCAACCGCCTCCTCTTGGTGTGCGGCACACGCACGGGTAGGCTTCCCCACCGTATGCACGTGATCATCATGGGCTGTGGGCGGGTCGGCTCCGAGCTGGCCAACGCGATCGCCGATGAGCACGACGTCGCGATCATCGACAAGAACCCCGAGGCGTTCCACGCCTATCCCCCCGGGAGCGCGCGGCAGATCGTGGGGCTGGGTTTCGATCGAGACGTTCTGGAGGACGCCGGCATCAAGGACGCGGATGCGTTCGTGGCGGTCTCCAGTGGCGACAACTCGAACATCGTCTCGGCCCGCGTGGCGCTCGAGTACTACCACGTGCCCAAGGTCATCGCCCGGATCTACGACTCGCGTCGAGCGGAGATCTACGAGCGTCTGAACATCCCGACAGTCGCCACCACGCGATGGGGGGTCAAGCAGATCCAGCTCATGCTGTTCCACGACCGCGAGGAGATCCGCGAGACGCTCGGCGGAGGTGACCTCCTGCGGCTCCGGGTCCCGGTCGCCGATCATCTGGCCGGCAAGCCGGTGTCCTCGCTGGAGGTCGACGGCAAGGTGCGCGTGGCGGGGATCTCTCGCGGAGGCGGTGGGTTCATCCCCACGGCGTCCTCCACGCTCCAGGCGGGTGACTACCTGATCCTCATGATCTCCAAGGACGGGCTGGAGCTGGTCGACGGACTGACGGCGCCCGAGGACCATCAGGCATGAAGGTCGTCGTGACCGGGGGCGGCGCGGTCGGCCGGCATCTCGCGCAGGATCTCACCGATCGCGGCCACGACGTCACGCTGGTCGAGCAGCGTCGGGATCTCGCGGAGAAGCTCGGCCGATGGGCTCCGGACACCCGGATCGTCTACGGCGACGCCTGCGAGCCGCGCATCCTCGAGAACGCCGACGTGCGATCGGCCGATGTGGTGGTCGCCGCCACCGGCGACGACGAGGACAACCTCGTGACGTCGCTGCTGGCCAAGCAGGAGTTCGGTGTCCCGCGCGTGCTCGCCCGGGTCAACCACCCGAAGAACGAATGGCTCTTCGACGAGCAATGGGGCGTGGACGCCTCGGTCTCTCCGCCCCACATCCTGACGGCGATGGTCGAGGAGGCCGTCACCGTCGGGGACCTCGTCCGCCTCCTCCGCCTGGAGGGCGGGAAGGTCGCGCTCGTCGAGATGCGCCTGCCCGACCAGTCACCGAACGTCGGCCGGGCCCTCTACGAGCTCCGCCTGCCCACCGACACCACGCTCGTCGCGATCCTCCGGGAGGGACACGTGATGATCCCGCAGCCCGAGACGGCGCTCGCTGCGGGGGACGAGATCGTCGCCCTGTCGAGCGTCGACTCCGAGGCGGCGCTCAGGGACACCGTCATGGGGACGGGCGCCGGCGCGCCCGGCGCACCGGACGCGTGAGGTCCGGCTAGCCGGCGAACTCCAGGCGTGGGTTGACCATCCGGATCTCGCCCCGGTGATCGGCGAGGACGCCGTCGACCACCACGCGCTTGCCCAGGGAGAGTCCGCCGATCCCACGGCGGCCCATGAACACGATCATCACCTCTCCCGTGCCGTCCGAGATCAGCGCCTGGAGCGCCTCCTTGCCCTCCATGGGGAGGACCGTCATCCGGCGGATCACGCCGGCGACCCGCACCGGTTGTCGAACGGGTGCGGCGGCGATCCGGACGGTTCCCTCGATCGTCTCGGCCCAGGCTCGGGTCTCTTCGGCGAGACGTGTCTCATCGCTCTCGTTGAGACGCTCGAGGAGCCGACCGATCAGGCCCACGTTACGAAGGGGTGGGCGCTCCGGCCACGTCCCGCTGCTTGATCTCGTCGCCCAGCTCGGACTTCCGGGATTTCGAGACCCAGATCATCGACGCCAGCACGACGGCGGCGATCGCGACGACCGCGACGCGGATCGCCGTGTCGTCGGTGTGGGAGACGACGATCGGGGCGATCAGCAGGGCGACGAGGTTCATCACCTTGATCAGCGGGTTCAGAGCCGGGCCGGCCGTGTCCTTGAACGGGTCGCCGACCGTGTCGCCGATCACCGCGGCCGTGTGGGCCTCGCTGCCCTTGCCGCCGTAGTGACCTTCCTCGATGAACTTCTTCGCGTTGTCCCACGCACCGCCGGCGTTCGAGAGCATCACGGCGAGCAGCTGACCGGTGAGGATCGAGCCGGCGAGGAATGCGCCGAGCGCCTCGGCGCCGAGGAAGAACCCGGCGATCACCGGGCTCAGCACGGCCAACAGCCCCGGGGTCATCAGCTCGCGGAGGGACGTGCGGGTGCAGATGTCGACGACCCGACCGTAATCGGGCTTCTCGGTGTAGGTCATGATCCCCGGGTGGTCCCGGAACTGGTTCCGGACCTCCACGACCACCTGCATCGCGGCGCGGCCCACGGCGCGGATCGCGAGCGAGGAGAACAGGAACGCGACCGAGCCGCCCAACAACAACCCGACGAGGACGTCGGACTCGGCCACGTTGATCGCCTCGAGTTCGAGGCCGGCGCTGCCGAGCGCCTCGAAGAACGACCCGAAGAGCGAGGTAGCGGCCAGCACGGCCGTCGCGATCGCCATCCCCTTCGTGATCGCCTTCGTCGAGTTGCCGACCGCGTCGAGTCCACCGAGGATCTCGGCGGGGCGGCCCTGGAACTCGCCCGACATCTCGGCGATCCCCTGCGCGTTGTCCGAGATCGGACCGTACGTGTCCATCGAGACGACGACGCCGACCGTGGTCAGCATCCCCATCCCGGTGAGGGCGATGTAGTAGAGCTGCTCGGCGAGGTTGTCCCCCAGATAGAAGGACCCCATCACGGCGCCGGCGATGATCAGCACCGACCACACCGTGGACTCGAGGCCGATCGAGAAGCCGGAGAGGATCGTCGTGGCCGGCCCGGTGACCGTGGACTCGGCGATCTCCTGCACCGGCCTGTACTTCGTGTCGGTGAAGTACTGCGTGAGGACCTGGATCACGCTCGCGAGGACGAGGCCGATCGCGACCGCCGCGGCCGGCCTCCAATCGTCGAGGTAGACCTGGGAGAGCACGAACACGGCGCCGGCCGAGATCGCGGCGGACAGGAAGAAGCCGCGGTTGATCGCCTTCATCCCGTGCTCGGTCTCGGTCCGCGGCGTGACCGCGAGGATCCCGATGATCGACGTGATCACGCCGATCGCCCGCACGAACAGCGGGAACATCACGCCCGCGATCGCCCCCAGCTCTGAGTCGGCGAACGCGGCGGCGCCGAGGATCAGCGAGGCGACGAGCGTGACCTCGTAGGACTCGAACAGGTCGGCGGCCATCCCGGCGCAATCGCCGACGTTGTCGCCGACGTTGTCTGCGATCACGGCGGCGTTGCGCGGGTCGTCCTCCGGGATCCCCTGCTCGATCTTGCCCACGAGGTCGGCGCCCACGTCGGCGGCCTTCGTGAAGATGCCGCCGCCGACCCGCATGAACATCGCGAGGAGCGCGCCGCCGAACCCGAACCCGACCAGGACCGACGTGGCATCGCCCTTGTAGATGAGGAGGATCACGGTGGCGCCGAGCAGCCCGAGCCCGACCGTGAACATGCCGGCGACGCCGCCCGCGCGGAACGCGATCTTCAGCGCTCGCCGCAGCCCGGACTCACGAGCGGCGTTCGCGGTCCGCACGTTGGCGCGGACGGCGAGCCACATCCCCGCGTAGCCGGTCAGCGCGCTGAACCCCGCGCCGAGGATGAACGCGAGCGACCGGCCGAGCTTGATCGACAGCTCCGAGTGCTCGGCGTTCTCCGGGGCCGGCAGGATGAAGAAGAGGAGGATCGTCAGGAGCGCGAGGAAGATCCCGAGGGTTCGGAACTGGCGCGACAGGTAGGCCTTCGCGCCCTCCTGGATGGCGCGAGCGATCTCCTTCATCTTCTCGGTGCCCTCGGAGGCGCCGAGGACCTCACGGACCAGGTAGTAGGCGAAGACGAGCGCGACGAGCGAGATGCCGAAGATCACCCAGAGATACGTGGTCTCCGTCGACGTGAAGTCGACCGCGAGCGGGCCGCCTTCCTGAGCAAGGATGCCGTGCACATGGACCTCCAGGACGCGTGGGTTCGTTGAAAGGACGTTGCGCCGGACCGCAGAACGGCGGGCAGTATAGGGAACGTGCCAGGTCAGTGACCTGAAGGGTCGTCCGTCTCCCCGTCTCCGACATCGCCGATCGACGCGTCCTCCGCGGCCGGCGAGAGGCGCAGGACGATCCAGCCGAGGGCACCTGCCAGGACCGACGCGGCGAGTATCCCCACCTTGGCTTCGGCGATCAACGGTTCGTCGTCGAACGCCAGTTCCGCCATGAACAGACTGACCGTGAAGCCGATGCCCGCGACCGCGGAAGCGCCGATGAGATGGGGCGGGCGGACCCCGCTGGGGAAACGGGCTACCCGCAGCGCCACCGCCAGGGCGGCGGCACCAGAGACGCCGACAACCTTGCCGATCACGAGGCCGAGCACCACGCCGAGCGTCACGCGGCTCGTCGATGCGGCACTGACCTGCTCACCGCTGAGGCGGACGCCCGCGTTCGCGAGTGCGAACAGCGGGATGATCACGAAGCTCGTCCAGGGAAGCAGCGCGTGCTCCGTACGCGCGAGCGGCGAGACCGCCTCGCGCGAAAGCGACGCTAGTCGGAGCCACTGCCCTGCATCCGCGTCGGGTGGCTCGGGATGGTCCATCGTTTGATCGGCGGTTCGTCTCGCCTCGGCGCTCACCGCTCGCGGGCGTTGGTAGGACTCGGCGGGAGCGAGCAGGCCGAGCACGACCCCAGCGATCGCCGGATGCACCCCGGACTCGTACGTCGCGAGCCAGACGAGCGACCCGAGCCCGACGAAGGCGGATGTCGCTCTGACACCGGCACGCTGGAGTAGGAGCATCAGTCCGCACAGAGCTGCGGCCGCGGCGAGGAAACCGAGCGACACCCCGCCCGCGTAGAAGAGCACGATGACGAGGATCGCGCCGATGTCGTCCACGATCGCCAGCGTGAGGATGAACGGCTTCAACCCGGCCGGGGCGTGGCGCGCCGCGAGGACCAGGACGCCGAGGGCGAACGCGATGTCTGTAGCCATCGGGATGCCCCATCCGGAGGAGCCCCTCCCGCCCGCATTCAGCGATACGTAGATCAGCGCGGGCACGATCATCCCGCCGATCGCGGCCACCACGGGCAGTGCGGCGGCTCGCCGATCCTGTAGTTCCCCCGTCTGGAACTCGCGCTTGATCTCGAGACCGACCACCAGGAAGAACAGCGTCATCAATCCATCGTTCACCCAGTGCCGAAGGTCGTCGCCGATGGCCCACGTGCCCAGGCGGAACTCGGCGGGTGTGCTCCAGAACCCCTCGTAGGCGTCACCCCACGGCGAGTTCGCCCAGACGAGCGCGACCACGGCCGCGAGGAGGAGCATCGTGCCGCTCGCGGTAGCGGTGGACAGGAACTCCTGGAGTGGCCGGACGATGCGTCGCGGCACCGGTCGATCGGATCTGGACCAGGGTGGTCGGATCTGCGGGTATGGCGCGCCGTCTGGTCGTTCGCTCACGTGGAACCCTCGCTCGCCGACCAGTCTTCCCGGCACGCCATCAGGTGGAACCGACGCATCCTATCCCACACCCGATCCTCGACGCGCGCTTCCGATGGTGATTGGAACACCTCCGACCGGCGTGTACCCTCGGTCGCGCCTTGACACAGCAACCCCCCACCGCCGCCCCCGTGCGGCGATCCCCCACGAGCCGCGCGGAGGATTCCGCGCGTCGCCGGACGATCGCCCGCCGTCGTATCGCTGTCGCCGTCGGTGGCGTCGCGGTCCTCGCGATCGCCGCGATCCTGCTGTCGGGCGGCACGGTGCCGCTGATCGACGCCGGACCGGACGGGCCGGAGGGGTTCAGCTTCCAGCTCGGCAAGGTCCAGCCGACCACCATCAGCCGAACGCCGCGATCGGAGCTGAACGACGTGGCCCGGGAAGCCGGAGCGGGCGTCAAGGAAACGATGGACGAGCTCTACTTCCGGGCGTTCGTCGACCAGGGCTCGTGGGGCGACTACGAGGCGGCGTTCGAGCTCTTCGAGGGACGCGCGGCCACCCGCGCAGGATCGGATGCCGAGGTGCTCACGCTCGGATCCACCGCGAACGACGACTTCGAGGCCCTCGACGAGGCGAGCGGAACCCTCACGGTGACCGTGCTCACCGATGCGAAGGACGCTCCCGTCAGCGCGGTCGCCCAGGTCGAGTTCGAGGCGACGGTGGAGGCCCGGGGCGGCGGCACGTCGACGCAGGTCGTGAGCGTCGGTTCGTTCTTCCTTCGTCAGGTGGAGGGCGCGTGGCGGATCTTCGCCTACGAGGTGGACCGCGAAGACGCCGAGGCAGCCGCCACGAGTCCGTCGGGGTCGCCCTCGTGATGCGGCGACGGTTGATCGCGACGATCGCGACGATCACGGCTGGCGTCTCGGGACTCGGGGTGGCGACACTGCACGCGACGCACGCCGTGGGTGCTCCCGTGATGCAGATCGGCGCCGCCCACGCCGAGTACGGGCCGACGATCACCGGGAACGATCCGATCTTCATCCTGATCCTCGGCAGCGACTCCCGGCCGGGTACCGCGCTGGAGGACGGGCTCTGCGACTCGATCCACATCCTCGGGATCGACCCGAAGACGAAACGGGCCACCCTGGTGGGGATCCCGCGTGATTCCTACGTGCCGATCGCGAGCGGAGGGACGAACAAGATCAACGTCGCGCTGTCCCAGGGCGGTCCCGAGGGGATGGTCGCGACGGTCGAGAACCTCACCGACATCACGTTCGACTACTACATGCTCACCGGCTTCGAAGGGATGACGCGGATCTTCGACGCCGTCGGCGGGCTCCGGATCGACGTCCCGTATTCCTTCAAGGGTTACGAGAACACCGATTTCACCGAGGGCCGCACCACGATGACGGGTGCCGAGACGCTCGAGTACTCGCGCACGCGCAAGTCGCTCTCCCACGGGGACTTCGACAGATCCATGAACCAAGGGCGGATCCTGCTCGCGGCGTTCTCGCAGTTCCGAGCGGAGTTCCGGAAGGATCCTGCCGCCCTGTTCCAGTGGATCGCGGCGGGGATGCGCAACGTCTCCACCGACCTCCCGCTGGACGAGCTGCTCACGCTGGCGTTCACGTCGTGGGAGATCCGTCCCGCCCGCCTCACGAACCTGGTGGCGGTGGGGGGCGTAGGCACGGCGGGCGGGGCCAGCATCGTGAGCCTCCCGTCGCCCCACCCGGTGTTCGAGGACGTCGCCGCCGACGGGTTCATCCTGCCTCAGGACATCCCGGCCGACGCCGAACCCGCGGGCTAGCCCCGGCGTTGTCGAGCCTTCGCGTCCGTCCGTAGCCTGGAGTGACATTGGCGAAGGAGCAGCCCCTGTCTCGGTCTCCTCGCCGGATCCCCCTGATCGGTGCCGGAGTCGCGGTGCTGCTCGTGATCGGCGTCCTCGTCTTCCTCACGCGTGACGACGCGCCGACGGAGGGGGCCGGCGGCGAAGAGACCAGGAGCGACGACGACGTCGCGTCGCCGACGACACCCCCGTTCGGGTTCGACGACACCTCGCGCAAGATGGTCAAGACCTCGCCGAAGCCGATGGGGTCCCGCCACCGAC
>CBHFMJ010000097.1:0-8297 GCA_965994715.1 uncultured bacterium
GTCGGCGTGACCCTCAACACCGCCACGGGGGCTTTCGACATCCTCCTCGATCCCGCAGTCGTCTCGGACGACGAGCTCGCTGCCGCCTTGCACCATCAGGGCTACGACCTCACCAGCTGGCAGGAGGTGCGAGCGATGCACGCAGTTCGCCAGCGTAGCTGGCTGCTCGAACAGATCCGGTCGCTCGCATCGCGCGCCGAGCGCCAGCACGCCGAACGTGGAGCCTACGCGAATGGTGTCACGAAGGGTTCGATCGACGCCTACATCCGAACCGCTAGGGCGTTCGGTCTCGTGACCGACGCCGAGATCGTCCAGCTGATCCCTCGTGGTTCGCTCTCAGAGGGAGGGGCGGGTTAGGCGGAGCAATCTGGCACGCGGTGCCCATGGATCAAGAGGCAATCTCAGCTGGGTTGTTGGTGGGCGCTGGAGGATTTGAACCTCCGGCCTCTTCCGTGTCAAGGAAGGCCCGCCCACTGCTCTGACCAGCGTGTTCGCAGCTCAGGCCGGGTTTGGGCTTGCTCAGGAGTTCCGTTTAATGCCGCTTGGTTCGGTCGGCTCCTTGACCTGGTGTTGACCGTCGCGTCTAGCGAAAGGGAAGGTCCAGGCCGGACTGCGCAACCATTCACGGACAGTCCTCAGAGCACTGAACACACTGAGCTGCTCGCTCACATGTCTTGCTTGGAAGGCCACACATGATGAAGGATGCCGTCCGATGGATGGCTACGGTCCCGTGCTCCAGGCCCTCATGACGTTCGACCCAGCCGTGCACGTATTCGGCGGATTCGCGGAGGACGCGCTGCTCCACGGAAGGTGCGTGAGAACACACGACGACGTCGATGTCCTGGTGGGCAGGGAGGAGCTGGAAGCGCAGCTCCGGAACGCCCACGGGATCGGGTTCGCATCACATGAGGTCCGATTCGAGCCAATCGAAGGGATGCCCATGGTCATCGGGACCACCGACGGGAGCAGGGACCTCGAGATCAGCGTGTATGACCGATTGCCAGAAGGCTCCGTGTTCTTCCATATCCCGAATCAGGAGGGGAGACTCTTTCGTATCGACCTCTCGAACGGTGTCTTCGACCACCCCCTATCGGATCTCGACGACATCACCCTGCGCACGGTATCCCCGTTAGCCCTGTATCAGATCCGCGCGGGGATCACGATGGCGGGAGGTTTCGGCCCACCTCGTCGGAAGGATGTCACCTCGCAGGAGGCGCTTCGCGCCAGGTTCTTCCCGGATGCCTCGCCCGAGAGCCTCCAACCGAGGATGACGGACGTGTCGCCCGGATGACGGGTGCGACAAGAGTGCACTCAGTCCGACACATGCGGCTTTCTCACCACCGGGAGGATTGGCCGAGTGCGTGACACTGGCGTCCTCGCCTCCCCCGCAGACCTCGCCATCGTCCAGCGGCTGCGCGCTGGCGACGAGGCGACGTTCATGATGCTCGTCGAGCAACATCAGGCCGAGATGCTCCGGATCGCACGAATGTACCTCTCCTCGAGAGCCGTCGCCGAAGAGGCCGTACAGGAGGCGTGGCTCGGCATCATCAAGGGCCTGGATCGGTTCGAGGGCCGATCGTCGCTCCGGACGTGGATGTACCGGATCGTCGCGAACGTGGCCAAGACGCGCGGCCAGCGAGAGGGCCGCAGCGTGCCGTTCTCCTCGCTGGCGGGAGACGATGCCGAGCCCGCGATCGACGCCGAGTGGTTCCAGTCGGCGACCGATCGCGCCCCAGGGGGCTGGCGGACGTTCCCCGACGACTGGCGCGGCATCCCCGAGGACCGGCTGATCGGCAACGAGACGATGCAGCGGATCGGCATTGCCATCGACCTGCTCCCTCCGATGCAAGCCGAGGTGCTCCGTTTGCGCGACGTCCTGGGCTGGACCTCGCAGGAGGTCCGTAACGCGCTCGACCTGTCGGAGACCAACCAACGGGTGCTCCTGCATCGCGCGCGTTCCCGCGTTCGCCGAGAGCTCGACACCTACCTGTCGGAAGGACGGGACCGATGAGCGCGCAGGGGCTGACGTGCCACGAGATGGTCGAGATCATCACCGACTACCTCGAGGAGGCGCTGCAACCCGAGGACCGCCGCCGGGTCGAGGAGCACCTCGCGATCTGCGACGGATGCACGACCTACCTCGAGCAGATGCGCGAGACCATCCGGCTCACCGGCATGCTGAGCGAGGAGCAGATCCCCGAGGAACACAAGCGGCAGCTCCTCGACGCGTTCCGCGAGTGGAGGCGCTGACCGGGGAACGGACGTTCGCTCTCGCCGACTGAAGAGAGCTCGTCAGGCGGCTCCCCCGGTCAACCCGAGACCGGCTCCCAGATCATCTCGCTCACCGACAGCACGACATCGAAGCCGGTGCTCTCGGTCCGCGGTCGGACCTCGCCCTCAACCGTGCACACCCGATCGTTGAGCCATCGGTAGCGCTCGTCCTCGCTCGTGTGCTGCGCCATCCCGAGGAGGCTTCGCATGCCCGTATCGGTCAGGGTCGCGAGTCCCTCCCAATGGAACAGGATCGTCGCGCCGTCATCCGTCTCCAAGACCCCGCGGAACTCGGGCTCGAGCGCGCCGTCGACCCGCCCCCGCGGGAAGTTCGCGGCACGGTAGCGCGCCGAGAGGCGGCCCTCGGCCCGCCCCTCGGCGATCAGGAAACTCTGTGCCTCGGTACCGGACCCGCCTTCCCGGGTGACGTTCCACGCCTCGGGCGTGGTGAACGTCACCCGGTAGAGGGGTTCGATCCGCATCAGCGCGCCGCCAGCCCCGCAACCGTCGTCGGCACACCATCCCAGGCGCCGAGCATCGAGAGATGTCCGCGCTCGTCGACCGACCAACCAACGATCTGCCCCTGGTCGGCGTCGATCGCGAAGAGGAACCGACCGTCATCCGACAGGTCCTCGTCACGGAGTCCAGCACGACCGTCCTCCGTGACGCCAGCGGTGGCGTCCTCGAGTGTGAGCCCGCCATCCATGTCGATCGCGTAGCGCGACACGGCGCCGTCCGCGAAGTTGGTGGTGAAGGCGTAGCGCCCGTCGTTCGAGATCACGGCCCAGCAGATCTCGCTGCGACCGTTAGCCACGCTCGCGGTACCGGGCGTGATCGTGTCGCCGTCCACGCGGTAGCTCGACGCCGCGGCCGCACCCTTCTCAGCGCGGAAGGCCTCGGTCACGACGAGCGTTCCTGTCGACGAGATCGCGAACCCGTACGGAGTCGCGCCGAGCGAGTCAATCGTGCGTGGCTCCCCGAGCATCCCGTCCATGCCGACCGCGAAAGCGGAGAGCTTGTCGCCGCCGCGCTCGGTGGCGATGAGGGCGCGACCGTCGGGCGTGAAGCCGATCTGCGCGCCATCGGGGGTCGACAGCGCCTTCGACGCCCCTTCGACCGGCACGAGATCGCCGTCCATCAGGCGGAAGCCATCGATCCGCGCGTCGCCCGTTGCGAGCACGAACACGAGCCCATCGTGCTCCGCGACACTGCGTGGAGCCGCACCCGTCGGCATCGTCTTCGTCAGCGCCGGCATCGCCCCATCGAGCGAGAACACGGATACGTCGTTGCTGGCGACATTCGTCACGAGCAGGTGACGGCGATCCTTGGTCAGCGTGACCGAGCCTTGGGAAGGCAGATGCGCCTCATCGCTGCCGGCGCCACCCGTCGCGAAGGTCCCCGCCTGCGTGAGCATGCCATCGGCATCGCGGGAGTATGCGATCACCTCGTTGTGCGCCGCGTTCGTCTGCGCAAACACAGCGCCCTCGTTCATCTGTTCCATCCCGGTCCCCTTTCCGTGTGCTTCCGACGCGTTCCTGTGCTCCTGGACCGCCGTCCCGTTACACGGTTCCCCGGAACGTGATGCGGGTCGGACCCAACTGGTCCGACCCGCGTGGCTCGCGTAGCGTCGACGGGCTAGCCCATCGACTCCATGTTCTTCCCCACGACGTCCATCGTCTCCTGGAAGTCGGCCGTCGGGCTGAATTCGACGAGCTCCGTGCCGGGGAAGATCTCCGGCGTGTGACCCGGACCCACGTAGTAGGCCATCCCATCGGTGATCTCGACGGGGCCCTTCGCCGTATGGAACACGAGCTTCCCTGAGAAGACGTATCCCCAGTGCGGGCTCTGGCACCGATCCTCCGGCAGCCCCACGAAGTAGGGGGCGAGGTCTGCGTGCTCCGTGTACCGCTCGAACCCCACCGTGTAGCCCTCCGTCTCGCCGTAGCTCCCCTCGAAGCCTGGGCCTGTGATCGGCTCACCCGTGCTCTTCTTCGACACCGTTCCCATCAGATGCCCCCTTTCCCATCGTGCGGTCGCCGCTCCGTCTCCCGGAGCTTGACGTTCGTTTCAGCGTTCCTCCGCGTAGCGCGCCAGGTTTCGGACCGTGCGCCGGGAGACCCGCGCCGAAGCCTTGAGCGCCAGGCCGCGCAGCCCCGGGACGTTGAAGACCTTGAGCGTCCCGGGGAGCGAGCTCATCCTGGCGACGCGACCGGTGCACACGATCCGGCAGCCGTCGGCGAGCGGTTCGAGCTCGTAGCGCTCGACATTCGTCCAGTCGCTCGTCGCCCCCTTCCTCGTCGAGAATCGGGCCTCCGTGACGAACTCGAACGTCCGCCCCGGCTTGGCCTCCGTGACCACGGAGCGATCCGCGAACGAGCCCATCGGATCGGAGCCTGTGCTGGAGAACTCCGTCCCGACGGTCGCCGGCCCCGCGGGCGCGTCGATCGTCAGCAGGCGCGTCTTCGTGCCCTGCCGCTCCCCCGCCCACACGGTGTGGGTCGAGAGGTCGGCGAGCACGGCGTAGACGTGTTCGGCGGAGGCGCCAGACGTCGCCTCGACATGCACGACCAGCTCCTGCTTCAGGGCGTTGGCGCCCCGTTCCCCTGTCCTCTGCATGTGCATCACCTCCACGAAGGAGGGTGCGCTCACATGGTCCTGGGAGGAACGGGAATGTTCCCTATCTCTCGGCGGGATCCTCTGGGTCGGGGGCGCGCAGGTGGCGGCCGACCCAGGCGGCGGCCTCCCCGCGACTCTTCACGCTGAGCTTTGCCAGCACGCTACTCACGTGGTGCCCAACGGTCTTCGTGCTCAGATGCAGGCGGGCGGCGATCTCGGCGTTGCTCAAACCCCCAGCCAGGAGGTGGAGCACCTCCTGCTCGCGACGTGTAAGGAGTCCGGCGTCCTTGGGTCCGGTCCGTCCTTTCACACCGTGTCGGCGCAACAGCTCCGCGGCCGCGTCGGCGTCGCGGGGCGCCCCGACCCGCTCGAACTCGGCGAGTGCGGTTCGTGCCTCGGCCACGGCCACCTCCGGCTGATCCGCCTCCAGGGCACGGGCGAGCTCGAGCCGGGCTCGTGCCGCCTCGACCGACATCCCCACACGGGCGAACCGCGCGAGCGCGGCCTCGAGGGCGTCGAGGGCGTCGTCGCTCCCACGCGCGGCCGCCACCCGCCCGCGCGCCAGATCCGCCATCGCGGTCACGCGATCGAGCGCCGATGCGTGTGCGATGCTCCCCAAGCGATCCGCCGACCTCTCCGCGCCGTCGACGTCGTCTTGGGACAGCTGCACCTCGACCAGCATCGCGAGGAACGGCGCCGCGAGGACATTGTCGTCCCCGATCCGATTCAGGCGTCTATGGATAGTCGCAGCGGCGAGTGCCCCTTCTCCTCGGACTAGGTGCAGGTGCGCGATCCCGTGGGCGGCCTCCGGCAGCTCCTCGAACCCGGCCAGGAGCTGGTCGGCTTCCTCGAGCCGACCCTGTGTGAGGCGCAGCTCGGCGAGCTTGGCCGCCGGATGGACGCATCTCGATCGATGTCCGGCCGCCCGGAGCGCCCCGAGGCCCTGGGTGAGCATCCCTTCGGCCTCGTCCCACTGTCCCGATGCGAGGAAGATCTCGGAGCAGCACGCGTAACAGAACCCGAGGACGGCGACGTCGTCGTGGTTCTGGATCCACGACTCCATCACCTGCCCCCACTGCTCGATGCGCTGCCAATCAGACGAGAGTTCGAAGGCCGCGATCGCGACGCACGTGATGTCGCCGACGACGTCGAGGCTCCGCACGTCGCCGCCTGTGGCCGCGGCCATCGCCTCGTCGAGCCGATCCGTGCCCGACGCGACGCCGCCAGCGGCGAGTTCCGCGTACCCTCGTCGGGCGAGCGCGGCCGCCTCGAGGTCCCGATCGCCGGTGGCAACGGCAATCCGGTGCGCTTCCTCGGCCTGGCGGCCCATCTCACCGAGATCGCCGGCACGCTCGGCCCGGGTGAGCGCGAGCCAGCCATGCTCGGAGGCTGGGGCGGCGTCCCGGAGGAGCCCTTCGGCCCGCGCGACCCAGCCGTTGCTCGCCGCCGTGTTCCCGCGGACGGCCTGGTACTCCCGGGCGAGCCACAGCGCTGCGCGCGCGGCCCTGGACACGTTGCCGGCCTCGCGGAAGCCCGCGTACGCGCGCTCCATGTGGGCGATCCCCTGCTCTGGATCTCGCAGCCACCACAGGGCGCGCGCCAGACCCTCCTCCGCGCCAGGTTTGGGCTCGTCCACCAGGGCCCGCTCGAAGCCGGCCCGCGCCTGTTCCCATTCGCCGGCGGCGAGCGCTGCGTTAGCCTCGTCCAACGAGGTCGTGTGCTCGATCGACACGGCGCGAATCATCGCACCGAGGACTCGATGCGAGAAGGGCTGAGGGGTGGAGCTGGCTTCTTGCTCGTTGACCAGGCGTTGACTGTTGCACGGACGGCCAGACGACGCCCGGCGTGCCACCTAATTGCCACCTCGGTCCCAGAATCGATACGGATGAAGAGAGCCGCAGGTCTTCTGACCTGCGGCTTCTTGGTGGGCGCTAGAGGATTTGAACCTCTGACCTCCTCCGTGTCAAAGAAGGCCGACGCAGGGCCCTGACCAGCGTCTTTGCAGCTCAGGCCAGCTCTGAGCTGTCTCAGGAGTTCCGTCTGGTACCGATTGGTTCGGTCGAACTCCTTGACCTGGTGTTGACTAGATCCCACGGCGATCGATCTCACGCCCTCCTTGCGTCAGCGCCAAAAGGGGGTGTCTCAGACCGATCTTCGATAGGCCCGATGCTCAGCCTCGCTGCCATGCTCCCTTCCCCGCCGACCGGTCGCCGGGCGAGCTAGACCAAGTGAAACGAGGGGGACACCTGACCTGAGTCTCCCGCCCCAGGCGGTGCGATCGACTGAGCGACGACCCCGCCCAGGAATGCGAGCAACACCAACACGACGACTTGAGCCGCCTGACGTTTCACCCAGGTGCGAGACTGCCGGAGAGCGGACACGCGGATCTCGAGCCACGGTTCCTAGGACCGTGTGTCGCAGGTTCGATTCCTGCCGAGGGCACGGGGAGAAATCGTCGAGTCAACGCGAGTCGTCCCGACTCCACGATCTCTCCTTCGCGCTCCTCCACGCCCGCACGCCCCCCTCGGGCGCATTAGTCCGAGTGTCCCACTTGCGCGCATAGGCCGATGCGCGCACTGTAAGTGAAGGGGGAAATGCTAAAAGGCTACGCGTTCCGTCGACGCCGCTAGCGCCGCTCGGGAACCAGGCAGGAAACCAAGGTGTCTTACACGGATGCGACGTTCCACCAGCCGACCAGGCTGCTTGCGTCACCGATCGAAGCCCGACAGGCATGGGGAAGGAGAGTCGTGAGTGCTCTCTGGACTGGAGGACCCACGCCTGAGGGCCAGGGCGCTGGTTCTGGGGCGCTCCTCCCCGCGGGGCCCACCGACTACGTCATAAATCAGTCAACGAACTGGACAGAGTCAATCACTTTGCGGCCTGGAAGGAGCCGGACCTCTTCACGACCGAGATCCCTGCTGCGTTCAGGTTGTGCTAAGGAGGCGTCATGACCACCACCGTCGACACCACACCCGGGATTCGGTCGTTCCAGATCGAGACTTCAGAAAAGCAGATCGACGACTTGCGCCAGCGCGTCGCGGAGACGCGCTGGCCCACCAGGGAGCTCGTCGAGGATCGATCGCAGGGCGTGCAGCTGGCGACGATGCGGGGGCTCGCCCGCTATTGGACGACCGACTACGACTGGCGCACGTGCGAGGCGAGACTGAACGCTCTTCCGCAATTCACGACCGAAATCGACGGGGTCGAGATTCACTTCATCCACGTCAGGTCGCGGCACGAGAACGCGTTGCCGCTGATCATGACGCATGGCTGGCCCGGCTCGGTCATCGAGCTGCTCGAGACCGTCGGCCCGCTGACCGACCCGACCGCTCACGGCGGCAACCCCGAGGACGCATTCCACCTGGTGCTGCCGTCCCTGCCTGGCTACGGCTTCTCGGGCGAGCCGACCG
>CBHFMJ010000098.1:0-8206 GCA_965994715.1 uncultured bacterium
AGCTTGGTGTCGCGGGCGTCGACCTCGTGCTCCTCGATGTGGATCGAGGTGAGGATGTCGTCCTTCACCAGACGCTCGGAGATGATGATCGCGTCCTCGTAGTTGTGACCCTCCCAGGGCATGTACGCCACGAGGAGGTTCTTGCCGAGGGCGATCTCGCCCTGATCCGTGGACGGACCGTCGGCGATCACCTGCTGCTTCGCGACCCGGTCGCCGATGTCCACGAGGGGCTTCTGGTTGAAGTTCGTTCCCTGGTTGGTTCGGCGGAACTTGATCAGGTCGTAGGTCCGCAGCTTCCCGGTCTTCTCCCTGACCACGATGGCCTCGGCCGAGACGTCCTCGACGGTCCCTGCCTCATCGGCGAGCACGACGTCGCCCGCGTCGACGGCCGCGCGGAACTCCACGCCCGTGCCCACCAGCGGCGCCTCGGCACGCAGCAAGGGGACGGCCTGGCGCTGCATGTTGGCGCCCATCAGGGCGCGGTTGGCGTCGTCGTGCTCGAGGAACGGGATCAGGGCCGCGGCCACCGAGACCAGCTGCTTCGGGGACACGTCCATGTAGTCGATCTCGTCGGGCGAGACCTGGTCGACCTCGCCACCCTTGCGGCGCACCAGCACCTGCGTGTCCTGGAAGGTGCCCTCGGGAGCGAGGCGAGCGTTCGCCTGCGCGATGACGTGGCGGTCCTCCTCATCGGCCGATAGGTAATCGATCTTCGCCGTGACCTTGCCCTTCTCGACGCGCCGGTAGGGGGTCTCGATGAACCCGAACTCGTTGATCCGGCCGAAGCTGGACAGCGACCCCATGAGGCCGATGTTCGGACCCTCGGGCGTCTCGATCGGGCACATGCGGCCGTAGTGGGACGGGTGCACGTCTCGCACCTCGAAGCCTGCACGCTCCCGCGACAGTCCTCCCGGCCCGAGCGCCGATAGCCTGCGCTTGTGGGTGAGCCCGGCGAGCGTGTTGGTCTGGTCCATGAACTGCGACAGCTGCGAGGTCCCGAAGAACTCCTTGATCGAAGCGACGACGGGACGGATGTTGATCAGGGTCTGCGGCGTGATGGCCTCGACGTCCTGGGTGGTCATCCGCTCCTTCACGACCCGCTCCATGCGCGAGAGCCCGATCCGGATCTGGTTCTGGATCAGCTCCCCGACCGAGCGGATACGGCGGTTGCCGAAGTGGTCGATATCGTCGGGGTCGTAAGCGGCCTCGCCGGCGTGCAGGTGCACGAGGTAGCCGACCGTCTTGAGGATGTCCTCGAACGTGAGGACCGCCTTGTACTTGGGCGCCCCCTGTCCGGCCGCCTCCTCCTTCTGCATCGAGGAGAAGACCCGATAGCGGATCTGCTCCCACGCCTTCCGGTCCGGGTTGTCGAGCTCGCCCAGGCCCTTGTGGTGGGAGCGCAGCTGCTTCAACAGCTCGCCCTCGGCGGCGCCCAGCTTCTTGTCCACCTTGTGGCGACCCACGCGCGCGACGTCGTAGCGCTTGGGGTTGAAGAACAGGTTCTCGAGGAGGGTCTTCGCGCTTTCGGCCGTGGGCGGCTCGCCGGGCCGCAGCTTCCGGTAGATGTCCTCGAGGGCCTCCTCCTGGGTCTCGAAATGGTCCTTCTCGAGGGTGTTCTGGATCGAGACCGCGTTGTCGAAGAGCTTGAGGATCTCGGCCGCACTGAAGCCGAGGGCCTTCAAGAAGACGGTGATGTGCTGCCGGCGCTTGCGATCGATCCGCACGCCGACGGTGTCCTTCTTGTCCACGTCGAACTCGAGCCAGGCACCCCGCGACGGGATGATCTTCGCGATGAAGATGTCCTTGTCGGTGGTCTTGTCGGGCTCCTTGCTGAAGTAGACGCCCGGCGAGCGCACCAGCTGAGAGACCACGACGCGCTCGGTGCCGTTGATGATGAAGGTGCCGCGGTCGGTCATCATCGGGAAGTCGCCCAGGAAGACCTCCTGCTCCTTGATCTCACCGGTGACTTTGTTGACGAAGGTTGCTTCGACGAACAGAGGAGCGGAGAACGTGATGTCCTTGTCGCGACATTCCTCTTCCGAGAACTTCATCGCTCGGAATTCGTGCTTACCGAAATAGAGCTGGAACTGCTCTGTGAAGTCTTCGATAGGTGAGACTTCCTCGAGAACCTCCTTGAGGCCCTCGTTCAGGAGCCGATCGAATGAGTCCTTCTGGATGGCAACGAGGTCGGGAAGCTGGAGGACCTCGTCGAGCTTGGCGAAACTGACACGATTCCGAACAGGCACGAGCTGGTCAGGCAAGCAGAACCCCTCCCGGGAGACGTCGAGAGCGCACGGCAGAGCGCGGTGGACGGCACGGCAAACGAGCAGTCTACGAGGAGGAA
Organism: uncultured bacterium; assembly: GCA_965994715.1. GTDB lineage: Bacteria > Actinomycetota > UBA4738 > UBA4738 > HRBIN12 > JAJNBA01. Next base: position 2,345 of record CBHFMJ010000098.1, read on the forward strand.
CAGGCGCCGTCAACGGCGCCTGCCCCGGACACGGCGGCTGCCACCGAGGGTACGCCTCCTCGAGGCCGAGGGTCAAGCCGGCCGAACGGCCTTCGCTGGACGCCATCCGACCCCGGGCAGCTGGGTACGTGATGGTGTCCCGCGCCTGCCGGCGGTAGGGTCGGCGCGATGCCCTCGGAGCCCACCCCGTCCGGCCCCCGGCGACCGAGGACCCGCGGGAGACGGGTTGCCCTCGGCGCCCTGGCGGGCCTCGCAACCTTCGCGGCCCTCCTCGTCCTGGACGGCATCTGGGCGGGAAGGAGCCTCGTCCACGGACTCACCGCCGCACGGTCGGAGCTCTCGATCGCGATCGAATCGATCGTCACCGGGGACCCGGGGTCGGCGGAGCCGCACTTCGACGCCGCCAGCCGGGCGGCGGATGCCGCCCGGGGGGCGGTGGGGCACCCCTCGATGGGCATCGCCGGTCTCCTGCCCATCGCGGGCGAAAACATCGACGCGACGGCGGCCGTCGCCGACGCCTCCCAGGCGACGGCAGAGGCCGGGACAGAGATGGTCCGGGTCGCTCGGACGCTCGGGTGGACCGACATCAGGGTCCCCGCCTCCACCTCCGTGGGGAACGTGGACATCGACGCCTTGGAGGACGCGATCCCCGACATGGAGGCGGTAACGCGACAGCTCGACGTCGCTCTCCGGGCGCTGGAGGACGAGGGGAGCGACGGACTGCTCGGGCCCGTCGCCTCCGGCTATCAGGACGCCGTCGACTCGCTCACCCTCCGGCTCGACCTCGCGATCCGATTCAGGGACTCCTTGCGGCTCGCGGCCGCGATGTTCGGGGGGGAGCATCGGTACCTCGTCTGCGTCCCGACGCTGGGCATCCCACGGCCGGCCGGCGGCACGCCCGCGACGGTCGGCGTGCTGATCGCACGCGACGGCTCCCTCGCACTCGAGTCGATCGCGCCCGCATCGAGCGAGTTGATCGAGGCGGAGACCTCGATGGACTGGAGGAGGACGGCGCGAGCCCTTCTCGAGGCGGCCGAAGCGTCCGGTCTGACCGATCTCGACGGGGTCATCCAGATCGATTCGGTGGCACTCGAGGACATCGTGTGGGCCATCGGGGACGTGGGATCGGATGGTTCGTCCGAGGCCCTGTCCGACCGGACCACCATCAGAGCTCTTGAGATCGAGGCCTTCCTCGGGACCGCACCGCCCAGGTCGGCCCGGCTGCACGCCGATCGGGTCTCGGCGATCCTCGAGGCGTTCCTCGATCGTCGGCCAGGCGTGGAATCGTTCGCCCTGGCGACGGCCGCCGGCGCCCGCGACGGGCACCTGTCGATCTACCTCCCTGGGAAGGCCGAGCGTCGCATCATCCACAGCCTCGGCCTCGACGGCGGCGCCAGGCTGACCGATGACGGCGTGCTCCCCGTTGCCGCCTCCTGGACCGCGGTCGGGAACTCCCACGTCGGTGCGTTCGTGGACACGACCGTCCGTCAGTCGATCCGGATCCTGGGCGACGGGTCCGCTGCGGTCGCCGCGGAGATCCTGTTCGAGAACGAGGCGGGAACGGGTCCGCCGTCGGTACTCCTCGGGCGCCCCGTGGGCGGGATACCGGTGGGCACGTTCGCAGCGGATGTCACCCTCTTCGTGCCGGCGACGGCGGAGGACATCACCGCGGAGACGAGTCGGCCGAGCCCGATCGAGATCGGCTCGGACATGGGACTCACCTCGGTGACCGGTTCGATCCTCGTTCGCGGTGGCGAGTCGGCGACGCTCACCGTCACGTACGACGTCCCTGACGCGGTCACGACGGTCGACGGACTGGAGCAGCTGACGCTCAGGGTCCTCCCTCAGCCGACGCTGTCCGGCGTGCGGTTCCAGCTCGGGATCATCCTCCCGGAGGGGTCGAACGTCGTCTCCACCTCACGGGAGCTCGAGAGGAGGACGGACGGGGCCACGTTCTCCGGCGTCCGCGGAGGCTCCGTAGACCTCGAGCTGCGATTCGCTGCCGGCGAGCCCTAGCCGAGCATCGGGGCGGCGACGGGGTGCTCGACCGCGTCCGGCAACCGCGTCATCTGTCCGTGTTCCGCGACGGCCGGATCGGTCTTCACGGCTTCGAGCAGGTCAGCGATCGCGTGGGCGATCCTCGCGCCCTGCTCGCTGGAGGTGATGCGCACGCCGCGGTCGTAGAGGACGTTGAAGAAGTCTTCGAGGATCGCCCGCTGATCGCCGAGCAGTGAGGCCTCGGACACGTTCAGGGCACGCGACAACCGGGCGAGGGTCTGGATGGAAGGCTCGACATGACCGTTCTCGTAGCGTGAGAGTCGCGCCTTGGGGATGCCGGAGATGTCCTCGAGCTCCGATTGGCTCAGCCCCGCTGCCACCCGTGACTCTCGGAGTCGCTGACCGAAATGCTTGCCATCGCTCTTCCGCATGCCCTGTCTCCCCCTCATGTGAGACCGTTCCGCACGCTAGCACAAGGGTTGACGGGAGGGGGAACCCGGGGTCCCGCCGCAGCGTCACCCCAGGTTGCTCGTCGGGTTCTCTACTTGACCTCGACGCTCCCGCCCGCGGCCTCGAGCTGCTCCTTCGCCTTGTCGGCGGCCTCTTTGTTGACACGCTCGAGGACCGGCTTGGGCGCTCCGTCGACGAGATCCTTGGCCTCCTTGAGACCGAGGCTCGTGAGAGCCCGGACCTCCTTGATCACCTGGATCTTCTTGTCCCCTGCGGCGGTGAGGATCACGTCGAACTCCGATTGCTCCTCTTCCGCGCCACCGTCACCGGCGGCTGCACCGCCCGGCGCGGCCACCATCATCGGCGCAGCTGCAGCGGCCGTGACGTCGAACGTCTCTTCGAACGCCTTGATGAACTCCGACAGCTCGAGCAGCGTCATCTCTTTGAACTGCTCGAGGAGATCCTCCGTCCCGATCTTCGCCTTCGCCACGGTCACTCCCCTTCCTTCTCGTCGGTTCCGTCGGCCTCTGGTGCTGCTTCGGCCTCTGGTGCTGCTTCGACCTCTGGTGCTGCTTCTGGCAGCTTCGCCTTGAACGCTTCGAGCAGTGACAGGAAGCGCGACTGGGCTCCCTGGAACATCGAGGCCGCGCGGGACATCTCGCCCTTCATCAACCCCGCGATCTTGGACAGCATCACCTCTCGGGACTCGAGCTCGGCCAGCGATCTGGCCTCGTCGGCGGAGAGGACACGCCCCTCCACGAATCCGCCCTTCAACACGAGGGCAGGGAACTTCTTCGATGCGGCTGTGACGCTCTTGGCCGCCGCGACCGGATCCTCGAGCACGAATGCCACGGCGCTCGGCCCATCGAACAACGATCCGAGCCCAGCCGCGTCGGTGTCCTCGAGCGCCCGGCGCATCAGGGTGTTCTTGATGACCGCGAACCGCGCGCCCCCCTCGCCGAGGGACTTCCGCAGCTCCGTGATCTCGGACACGGTGAGCCCGCGATACTCGGTGAGCAGCAGCGCCGTGGAGCCCTCGATCTGCTCCCTCAGCTCCGCGACCCGTTCGATCTTCTGGGTACTCGGCATCGCGCCTCCTGTATGAACAACGCGTCCCCGCAGACAGCGGAGACGCGCGCGGCGCGACCTTCCCCGACGACGATGCGTGTCCGCCACGCAAGATCGTCGCCTCGGCAGGTACCCGATCGGGATTGTGCGCTCACGCGCCCCTGCTGTCTGCGGCAGCGCCCAGGGTACCAGCGCTGTCGGAACTATCCCTCCGCGGCAGCCATCTGGACGCCTCGAGGCTTGGACGCGTCGATCCGCACGCTGGGTCCCATCGTCGAGGAGACGGCCAGCGACCTGATGTAGCGGCCCTTGGCCGACGACGGCTTCGCCTTCAGGAGTTCATCGATGACCACGAGGTAGTTCTCGAGCAGGCTGCGCTCCTCGAACGACTTCTTCCCGATGATCAGATGGACGTTGCCCGTGCGGTCGGCTCGGTACTCGACCTTGCCTCCCTTGATGTCGGCGACCGCCTTCGCGACGTCGTTCGTCACGGTTCCGGTCTTGGGGTTCGGCATCAATCCTCGCGGACCCAGCACCCGGCCGGCCTTCCCGACCGACGCCATCATGTCCGGCGTGGCGACCGCGGCGTCGAAGTCGATCGTCCCCTTCATGACCTCCTCGACCAGCTCCTCGCCGCCGACGACGTCCGCTCCGGCATCCCGCGCCTCGCGCGCCTTCTCCCCCGCCGCGAACACGCCGACGCGCACCGACTTGCCCGTGCCGTGAGGCAGCGCCACGGTGCCGCGGATCGCCTGGTCGTTCTTCCGAGGGTCGACGCCGAGCCGGAAGGCCACCTCGATGGTCTCGTCGAACTTCGCCCCCGGCAGCGACTTCAGGATCTTGATCGCGTCCGCCGGGAGGTACTGCTGCTCACGATCGAACGACTCGGCCGCCTCTCGGTACCGCTTCCCGGGCTTCGCGCTCACGAAGCCACCTCCACGCCCATGCTGCGGGCCGTCCCCTCGATGATCCGCATCGCGTTGTCGATGTCGTTCGCGTTCAGGTCGACCATCTTGCGTTCGGCGATCTCCTTCACCTGCTGCCGGGAGAGTCGAGCGACCTTCTCGCGGTTCGGCTCGCCCGACCCCTTCTCGATCCCGGCCGCCTTGCGGATCAGCTCCGCGGCCGGCGGCTGCTTGAGGACGAACGTGAACGATCGATCCTCGAAGATCGTGAGCTCGACCGGGATCACCTGTCCGGCGAACTGTTGGGTCGCTTCGTTGTACTGCTTGCAGAAGTCCATGATGTTCACGCCGTGCTGACCCAGCGCCGTGCCCACCGGAGGTGCCGGGGTTGCCTGTGCGGCGACGATCTGGAGCTTCGCGGTCGCGAGCACCTTCTTCTTCGGAGCCATCGTTCCCACCTCCTGCGGTCCCAGCGGCCTCGCGGCCTCCCGCGTATCTCTCTCTCTCCTGTTGCGCTATCACTTCGCTACTTGAGCGCACCTATCTCGTTACGCTCTCGCTACTTGAGCGCCGACCGAAGCGCTAGACCTTCGACACCTGGTCGAAGGAGAGCTCGACCGGGGTCTCCCGGTCGAAGATGTTGACCAGCACCTTGAGCTTGGCCTGGTCAGGGTTGATCTCGTTGATCGTGCCGTTGAAGTCGGCGAACGGCCCCGACGTGATCCGCACGATGTCGCCCTCCTCGAACCCGAGGCGGACCTGCGGCCGGACCTCCTCCTTCTTCACGGTCAGGATCTTGTCGACCTCGTGCTTCGACAGGGGCGTGGGCTTCGTTCCCGTCCCGGCGGACACGAAGCCGGTGACGCCGGGCGTGTTGCGGACGACGTACCAGGAGTCGTTGTCGTACACCATGCGGACGAGGAGATAGCCCGGGAACTGCTTCTTCTTCACGACCTGCTTCTTCCCGGACTTGATCTCCATCACGTCTTCCATCGGGATGTGGACTCCGAAGATCTTGCCCTCCATCTGCATCGTCTTGATCCTCGACTCGAGGTTGGCCTTCACCTTGTTCTCGTAGCCGGAGTAGGTGTGGACGACGTACCAGTCGCCATGGCCGCGGAAGGGATCCTCGTCGACGACGGGCGCAGGCTCTGGCTCGGCGGCGGCTTCATCGGACTCGGCTTCCGCTTCGGCCGCTTCGACCTCGACGGGCTCGGGATCCGGCTCCACCGGCTCCGGGTCGGGCTCGACTGGCTCCGGGTCCGGTTGCGGATCCACGGGATCGGGCTCCGCGACCTCAAGGGCGACGTCCCCGGCCGACTCGACGGGTCCCGACTCGTCCGTCGTCTCGAGACCCTCCTCGACGACGGGTGTGTCGGACGCGTCCACCTGCGCGAGGTCGCGCTCGTCGGAAATCGAACCGGATCCGTTCACATCGGTC
>CBHFMJ010000099.1:0-8177 GCA_965994715.1 uncultured bacterium
GCAGCGTCGCCGACCTGGCGATCGAAGAGCCACCGTCCGTGGTGGGGACGCTGCGCGGCGCCCCGCCGTGGGTGCGCTCGTTGCCGGCGCCGAGCGCCGCGCAGCGCACCGACTGGCTCGAGGACCGGCGGCGCGCGGACGAGACCCTGCTCGCGGTCGACGAGGCGCTCCACGCGCTCGTGTCCGCGCTCGGCGACCGCCTGGACCAGACCGTGATCTTCGTGCTGTCGGACAACGGCTACTCCTTCGGGGAGCACCGATGGGTGGGGAAGACGTGTCCGTACGAAGCGTGCGTCCGGGTCCCCCTCGCCGTGCATGCCTCCCGGCTGACCCCGGGAACGCGTGCTGAGCTCGTCTCGATGGTGGACCTGGCTCCGACGATCCTGGATCTGGCCGGCGTCCGGGCGCCCGCGACGACCGACGGAACGAGCTTCGCGGGGACGATCAGGGCGGGAGACGTCACGGGCGGGGCGGCGGACGCGGTGTTCCTGGAGTGGGCAGGCGACGAGCGGATCCCCGCGTGGATCGCCGTCCGCACCTCCGACTTCAAGCTGATCCGGTACGCGGACGGCTTCGAGGAGCTCTTCGACTTGCGCGGGAGGCGGTGGCCTGCCGACCCCTGGGAGACCACGAACCGGGCGACGGATCCGCGCGCCGCGGGGCTCCTTGGGCACCTGCGCGCCCTCCTGGGTCGCGTCCTGGGCCCCGGCTAAACTGGCCCGATGCGACCCGGGCCGATCATCCGACCTGTGCGCCGCGCTCGGGTTCGACAGCGCCGACAGACGTTCGGGGCACTTGTCGTCGTCTTGACGTCGATCCTCGCGTGGCAGTTCTGGCCCTCCGCAGGACAGGAGCGAAGCGAGACCCCCGGGCCGGGTGGCGACGGGAACGGCGGCCAGTCTCCCTCACCCGATCCCGAACCGAACTCGCCGATCGAGCACGTGATCTTCCTCGTCAAGGAGAACCGGTCCTTCGATCACTACTTCGGGACGTATCCGGGTGCCGAGGGAGCGACGAAGGGAGGCACGATCGAGGACTGTGATGCGACGACATTCCAGGACGGACCCGTCATCGACCTGGAGGAGGCGCCGCTCATCCTCCCGCACGACCTCGGCCACGCGTTCGCTCCCGGGTTGTATTCGATCAACGGCGGCAAGATGAACGGCTTCAATTGCGTGTCGCTCGGTGAGGACCTGATGGGCTACTCACAGCACTCGCGGGAGACCCTGCCCGCCTACTGGGCGTACGCGGACCGGTTCGTGCTCGCGGATCACTTCTTCACCTCGATGTACGGTCCGACGTTCCCCGAGCACCTCTACACGGTGGCCGCGCAGTCCTACGGCATCGTCGACAACAAGACGACCACCAACGTGGAGGGCAACTACTGCGACGACGACACGGAGATCACGAAGCGGTTCCCGATCGAGGACCTCACGGACGCGGACGTGGAGGAGATCATGGCCCTCGAGGAAGACATCACGTCGGACGTTCCCGGGCAATTGATCCGGATCGCCGCGTACTGGGAATCGACACGGACGTGCATCAACATCCCGGTGCTTCCCGACAAGCTCGAGAGGAAGGGGATCAGCTGGAAGTACTACGCGAACGCCGACTCCTGGATGAACGCGTTACAGGCGGTGGAGCACGTGCGATCCGGCCCCATGTGGGACAAGGTCCAGCCGCCCGACACGTTCCTCCAGGACGTGCGGAGGGACGAGCTCCCGGCGGTCTCCTGGTTGATCCCACCCGAGGGACATCCGAACGAGCATCCGGGATCGATGACGAACGTGTGCGAGGGCGAGAACTGGACGGTCGAGTACCTCAACGCGGTGATGCGGAGCGACGCCTGGCCGAACACGGCGATCGTGATCGTGTGGGACGACTTCGGGGGCTTCTACGACCACGTCGTGCCGCCGCACTACGACATCATGGGGCTCGGTCCGCGGACGCCGGCGTTGATCATCTCGCCCTGGACGAAGGCGGGCGACAACCCGGAAGGCGGATCGATCGACTCCACCGTGTACGAGTTCTCCTCCGTCCTCCGGTTCATCGAGAACCTGCACGGTCTGAAGCCGATGACCGACCGGGACCGGCAGGCGGACCCGCTCTCCGGGGCGTTCGACTTCGAGCAGGAGCCCCGTCTCGACCCGCTGATCATCGAGCCGCGGGACTGCCCGTCCTGATGTCGCGCCCCGGCCCGCCGCGCCGCGCGGCCGTGATCGCGATCGTCCCGCTCCTCGTGGCCGCATCCGATCCCACCGGCGACGTGGCCGGGTGCGGTGACGCGCCCGGCGCCGGGACAGCGCCCGACCTCGTGGACGCACGCGGGGAGATCGTCGAGCTCGGCACCTCCGCTCGCTGGACGCTCACGTTCGCCCAGCCGCTGACGGTGCCGGATGCGGTCGGGCGGCCGTTCCGGGTGGACATCGCCATCAGGGACCCGGACGTTCCCCCGCTCTCCTTCGCGTACTACACGGATGTGAACCGGTTGGTGCGTGTCGACGCGACGGCCGTCCACGAGACCGAGATCTACCTCCTCTCGGAACGCGGCGCGAGCGTGTTCAATCCACCGATCATCGACGGCGCCACGATGACGATCCAGATCCCCGGTCGGACGTTGAGCGCCGACGAGGATCTCACGGGCACCTCGCCCGGGCTCGAGGCACTCCGGTGGACCGTGATCGTGCGCGACGGCCGTGCCTGCGATGTCCTCGGGGACGGGAGGACGACGGAGCGGTTCGGCGTCGGGATCGACCCCGTGGACGAGGACGAACCGGCGGCGGATGCGCGATCCGGTCTCTCGATGTGGTGGCTCCTCGCCGGAGCGGCCGTCGCGACCCTGGGGATCGCCGGCTACGTGGTGCGTCGCGCCCGGTAGGGGCGGAGCACCACGTCCCGGGGCCCGTCGAGGAAATGCTGCCACGGTCGTGTCACGCCGCGGGTACCGCGACGGCGGATCTCGGCCACGCGATCCATGTCCACGACCTCCACCAGCAGCTCCTCACCGGCACCCGCCTCGAACAGGACTCGGCCCTCGGGGTCGACGCCGACGCTCCGTCCCGGCCCGAACGTCGAGACCATGTTGGGGTTGAACACGAAGACCTGATTCACTATCGCGTTCGCTCGTGCGAGGACCACTTCTTCCTCGCGATCGGGCGTCGTCGTCGCGGTCGGCTGCGCGATCAACTCCGCGCCCTGGAGGGCGAGCCCTCGCGCCACCTCCGGGAACCAGCCGTCGTAGCAGATCATCATGCCGACGACACCCTTCCCGGGGATCGCGAACACCGGCGCCGGCTCGGCGCCGGGGTCGGCGTCCTCGAACGGCCGCCACGGGAAGAGCTTGCGGTAGACCGCTGCGATCTCCCCGTCGGGCGAGAAGGCGATCGCGGTGTTGTGGATCTTCTTCCCGCGCCGCTCGTTGATCGACCCCGCCACGATCCATCGCCTCGCTCGGGCGGCGATCTTCGCCACGCGGTCGGTCAAGGGGCCGGGGATCTCCTCGGCGACACGGCGCTCCCAATCGGCGGATCCGCCGGAGGTGAACCCGTCGATCGCGGTCAGGTAGAGCTCCGGGAAGATCATCAGGTCGACGTCGGGGATCGCACGGCGGGCCACGCGGACGTGATCCTCGAACTTGTCCAGCGTCGCCGCGGGGTCCCAGGCGACGGGTGCGACCTGGGCCGACAGCACGGTGAGGACGCGGCTCACGTCTCGGACCCTAGCAGCGCGGTTCGGGCTATGTGTGCTGGCGCTGGAGCTCCGCGATGAGCTCGTCCACGCCTCGCGCGAGCTGTTCCTGCCACCACGCCTTTCCTTCCTCGGGCAGGGGCGAGATGGGGTCGTAGTAGTGGTACCGGCGGGTGAACGCCTCGGGATCGTCGCTCTCGATCCCGGTCCGGTAATTCTTCGTCCACCCGGAGATCCCTCGGACGCGGTCGTACTCGGCGACCTGGTGCGCCCAGCGTTTGCCCACGAACGGCACGTCCACGACCATCCGGGGTGTCGCGAAGCCGGGCAGGTAACCCATGATCGCGTGCTGAAGGTCCTGGACCTCCCAGACCGCCGTCCGCCAGTGCTCGGCGTTCGGGATCATGTCGCAGATGTAGAAGTAGTAGGGGAGGATCTTCGCGTGGTCCAGGAGCATGAAACAGAGCTCGAGGAGCTGCTGCGGAGCGGTGTTCACGCCGCGGAGCAGCACACCCTGGTTCCGCACGTCGCGGAACCCCGCGTCGAGGAACACCTCGGTCGCGCGGCCCACCAGCGGCGTGACCTGCTGCGCCGCGTTCACGTGGGTGTGCACGGCGATGTCCACGCCGCGTTCGTTCGCCCGTGAGGCCATCCGCTCCGCCGCCGCCCTGACCTCGTCCTGCAGGAAGTGCTGCGGGATCCCCATCAGGCCCTTCGTCGCGAGCCTGATGTCGCGGACGTTCTCGATGTCGAGGAGACCCATCACGAACGTCTCCAATCGCTTGATAGGGACGTTGGCCATGTCGCCGCCGGACACGACGACGTCGCGGACGCTCGGCGTGCGCCGGAGGTAGTCGAGCATCGCGTCCCAGCGGTCGTTCTGCTTCGCCTCGAACTTGTACTTGAGGACCTGCACCGTGTCGTTGCCCACCAGGTCCATGCGCGTGCAGTGGCCGCAGTACTGCGGGCAGGTCGGGATCAACTCGGCCAGAACCTTGGTCGGATAGCGATGGGTCAGACCCTCAACGGCCCACATGTCGGCCTCGTGGAGGGAATCCCGTGAGGCGAAGGGGTGGGAGGGGAACTCCCGATCCCGGTCGCTGAACGCGGGGGCCATGTACAGCCGGACGGGGTCCGCCCGGAGATCGGTCTCGTCCATCGTGTTGATCATCTGGGGCGGGAGGAGCATGGACATCGTCGCCCGCTCCTGCTGGTCGCGTTCGATGTCCGCGAGCAGTTCGTCGTCGAGGTGCTCGCCGAGGGCCGCCTTGAACTCCTTGAGATTCTTCACGGTGTGCGCCCGCTGCCACTGGGCGGATTCCCACTGCTCCGTGGTGACGTCCCGGTACGCGGCGAGGCGCGTCCAGTCCGGTTCCGCGTACGGGCGTTGCAGCGGATAGGTGAACGGCTGGGCGGCCGCGTGGGCGTGCGGATCGCGGTGCCCGGGCCGGTCCGAAGGGGGACTGAGGAATTCCACGCTCATCGGGTCCTCGCAGGATCGTCGTCGGGTGAGGAACCGCACAGGATGTGCGGACTCGTCATCCTACCCGAAGGACGTCCGGTCAAAGGGTCGCTTCACCGGAAGATATCCGGTCTTGGGCGTATCGGCTAGCGCCGGCCGCCTCGGAAGCCGCCGCCACGGTTGTCGCGACGAGGTCGGCGTTCGATCTGGATCTCGGGCGCCTTCTTGGGGAGCCGAGCCCGCATCGGGGCGTGGCCCGTGCGCTCGAACCGGACCCAGATGTGGTCGGGCTTGCGATCGCGCTCGGTCTCGCGCCATCCCGTGGCGACGAGGTGCTTCAAGCGGGCGGCAGCCGTCTTCCGGAGCTTGTCCGTGCCCGGAACGCGCACGTAGAGGCGCTCGTGGAGAACCTGCTTGTAGTCGGCCATCGGCCCGGAAGAGTAGCAGGCACGCCTACCTGGGCGGCTCCTTCAGCGGCCCTCGGGGGCCGCCGATAGCAGGGAGGATGGACGTCTCGCAGGGCTCGTCCTCGGCCGCCGTGCAGGCGGTCGATCCCGGCGTGTCGAGCGCCGTGCCCCCGCTCGCCCAGGTGTCGGATGCGCTCGCGAACGTGGGGCGGGAGCTCGGCGCCGATCGGGTCGCTTTGTTCGAGAACATCCGCGACCCCGACGGCCGCCTCTGGATGAGCCTGGCCTCGGAATGGAGGCGGAACGGTGTTCGGGGGGTCTTCGACGACCCGAGCACGACGTTGCACCCGTACTCCCCCGACTTCATCCGGTGGATCGAGGTCCTGGGGGATCATCGGGTGCTGAGCGCTTCCGTGACCGACCTTCCCGAGTCGGAGCGGCGGATCCTCGCGGCGGAGGGAACGGTGTCGTTCGTCGCGGTTCCCATCGCCGTCGACGAAGGCTGGTGGGGGTTCCTCAGCGTCGACGACTGCAGCGGCGGGCGTTCGTGGGGGACCGAGGAGATCGAGCTCCTGCGGGTGTTGGCCGGATCGATCGCCGCCGACGTTCATCGGCAGCGCCAGGCGTCCGCGGACGAGATCGTGGGCGACCGGTATCGCTCGATCGTCGAGCACATCCCCGCCGTCACCTACATCGACGCGCTCGACGACGCGGCGTCGACCATCTACATGAGCCCGCAGGTCGAGCAGATGCTCGGCTACGCGCCGGAGGAGTGGATCTGCGACCCGGATCTGTGGCTGCGGATCGTCCACCCGGACGATCGCCCGCGCGCGATCGCCGAGAACCAGCGTCACAACGAGACCGGCGAATCCTTCTCGCTCGACTACCGCGTGTATCGCAAGGACGGGCGGGTCGTCTGGATCCACGACGAGGCGAGGATCGTCCGGGACGAGCGCGGCATCCCCACGTTCTCGCTCGGGGTGATGTTCGACATCACCGAGATGAAGCGCGGAGACGAGAAGGTCGCGTTCCTCACGTATCACGACGAGCTGACCGGACTCCCGACCCGCGCGATGTTCGAGGAGCTGCTCGAGCTCTCGATCGCGCGTGCGAAGCACCACGAGGACTCCGTGGCGGTGATCTGCGTGGACATCGACGATTTCCGTCTCGTGAACGACTCCCTCGGCCGGTTCGCCGGCGACGAGGTCCTGAACGTCGTGGCCGAACGGCTCCGCGAGGCGACCAGGGAGACCGACCTGGTCGCCCGCCGATCCGGCGACACGTTCCTGCTCCTGCTCGCCGACCTCGAGCGCGACGGGGACGACGTCGAAGCGGCCGTCGCCCGAGCGGAGTCGGCGGCGCAGCGGATCCTCGATTCTCTGACCGTGCCCTTCCGCGCGGGCGGCACCGAGCTCTACGTCTCCGCCTCGATCGGGGTCAGCCTGTTCCCCCAGGACGGCGACGAGCCGGGCAGCCTCCTTCGGAACGCGGACGCGGCGATGCTCGAGTCCAAGAAGGGCGGGCACGCGTACGTCGTGTCCAATCGCGGCGCCCTGGATTCCTCCGCCAAGCTCCGTTTCGTGACGAGGCTGCGCAAGGCTGTGGAGAGCCAGCGATGGGCGCTCCACTACCAGCCCGTCCTCGACCTCGCGACCGGCCGCATGCGCGGGGTGGAGGCGCTGATCCGCTGGATCGAGGCCGACGGCACGATGGTGCCGCCGGGCGACTTCATCCCGGTGGCGGAGGAGCTCGGATTGATCGAAGCGATCGGCGATTGGGTCGTGCGCGAGCTCGTCTATCAGGCGCAGGCCTGGCGCGAGCTGGAGATCGACCTGTCGATCAGCTTCAACCTGTCTCCCCGCCAGTTCTGGCAGCCAGACCTCGCGAGCGGGATCCTCGATCGGATCCGCGAAGGTGGCATCGATCCCGCGAAGGTCACCGTCGAGATCACGGAGTCCTCGGCGATGACCGATCCGGACCGCGCGCAGACGATCCTCGAGGCGCTGCACGATGGCGGCCTCCGGATCGCGATCGACGATTTCGGGACCGGGTACTCCTCGCTCGCTCGGATCCGGGACATGCCGGTCGACGTCCTCAAGATCGATCGTTCGTTCGTCAGCGGTGTCGACGTCGATCCGCAGAAGCAGAGCATCGTCACCGCCTTCATCGAACTGGCGCGAGGGCTCGGCGTCACCACGCTGGCCGAGGGGATCGAGACGGAAGGAGAGCTCGCGTTCGTTCGCGAGCGCGGCTGCGTGCTGGGACAGGGCTTCTACTTCTCGAAGGCCGTGCCGCCGGAGGAGATCATCGCCATGTCCTTCGGCGGTCTCCGCGTGGCGAGCCAAGCCAGCTGACGCACCTCAGCCTCGGCCGAGCGCGCTCCGCACCGCACCCACGATCGCGCCGGCGTCGATCCCCGCCCACTCCCGCAGCTCCTCGGGTGCGCCGGAGCCGGGCATGTCCGTCACGGCGAGCTTGATCACCCGCCCGACGAGCGTCCCTCCCGTGGCCAGCGCGTCGAGCACCGCGTCGCCCAGGCCGCCCTCGACCCTGTGGTCCTCGACGACGACCAGCAGCCCGGTCGCGGCCGCGGCGTTCCGCAGCGACTCCTCGTCGATCGG
>CBHFMJ010000100.1:0-8153 GCA_965994715.1 uncultured bacterium
AGGCCGCCGGACGGGTCGCGGACCGAGCCGTCCAGATCTTCGGCGGCCGCGGCTACATGCGGGAGAACGTCGCGGAGCGCTTCTTCCGGGAGCTGCGCGTCGACCGGATCTGGGAGGGCACGTCGGAGATCCAGCGTACGATCGTGGCCGACCAGCTCGCGAAACGCGGCGCGCGCCGCCTGCTCGGGGACGCATCCGCTGATGGATGAGCCCACGATCCAACCTGTCAGCGGCACGGCCGTGCCCAGGTACGCGGGGCCCTCGACGTTCGTCCGACTCCCTGAGCTCCGCGACCTCGACCGGTGCGACGTGGCGATCCTCGGGGTCCCGTTCGACTCGGGAGTGAGCTTCCGACCCGGCGCGCGATTCGGACCGAGCGCGATCCGGCAGGCGTCGCGGATGCTCAGACCTCAATTCCACCCGATCCACGAGATGGAGCCGTTCGCGATCCTCCAGGGCGCCGACGCCGGTGACGTCGCCTGCAACCCGTTCGACATCATGGAGTCGATAGGACAGATCGAACGGGCGGCGGACGAAGTCCTTGAGCGGGCCGGATCGATCGTGAGCGTCGGCGGCGACCACACCGTACTGCTACCGCTACTTCGGTCGATGTTCCGGAAGCACGGCCCCGTCGCCCTGGTGCACTTCGATGCGCACCTCGATACGTGGGACACGTATTTCGGCGCTCCCTACACGCACGGCACGCTTCTGCGGCGAGCGGCCGAGGAAGGGCTGTTCCTCGAAGACGCCTCGATGCACGTGGGGATCCGAGGCCCGCTGTACAGCGCACAGGACATGGCCGACGATGCGGCGTTCGGGTTCCGGACGATCCGTACGGAGGACGTTCACCGGGAAGGGGTCGAGGGTGTCGTCCAGCGGATCCGCGAACGGGTCGTCGACCATCCGCTCTACGCCTCGATCGACATCGATTCCCTCGATCCGTCGCACGCGCCGGGGACGGGCACGCCAGAGATCGGCGGGCTGACGTCGCGCGAGCTGCTGATGATCCTCCGCGGTCTCGCTGGTCTGCGCCTGGTGTCGGCCGACGTCGTCGAGGTCTCACCCCCATACGACCATGCCGAGCTCACCTCGCTTGCGGGGGCGACGGTCGTGTACGAGCTCGTGTGCCTCCTCGCCAACACGATGGAGGCCAGCTGAGACCCGGCCCTTCACTGCCAAGGTGGGACGTGACCGCGCTAGTGTGTGCTCAGCGGGGGAGCCCGGTTCGACTGGGCTGAGAGGCCGGCTGAACCTGGAACACGGGCCGGCGACCCTTCGAACCTGATCCGGCTCGTACCGGCGGAGGGAGCAGGCAGATGGCATCCGCGACCGCCCCGGCACCCGACGGGAGTTCCGGGGTGTCCACGCTCGTCCCCCCGAGCATCGCCCCCGTGCCGCCGGCGGAGAGGACGCTCTCGGCTCTCGACATCGGCGTGTTGTGGAACGACCTCTCCCTGGGGCTGCTGGTGCTCGTCACGGGAGCGCTCCTCGTTCCGGCGCTCGGGCTCCCAGTGGCCATCGGCGCGATCGTCGTGGGGAGTCTGATCGGCTGCGTGCCGCTAGCCGCGATCGCCGTCGCAGGCGCGCGGGAAGGCCTCCCGGGAATGGTCCTGTTCCGCCCGGTCCTGGGGCGGCGCGGCTCCTACCTGCCGTCCGTCCTGAACGTGGCGCAGCTCCTCGGTTGGACCTCGGTCGAGTTCTGGGCGATGGGGCGGCTAGCGAACATGCTGTCGATCGAGCTGTTCGACCTCGACGCGTTCTGGTTGTGGCTCACCTTGACGGCCGTCGCCTGCACGGCGCTGGCGATCGGCGGCCCCGTCCTCGTCGTGAAGCGCTTCCTGGAGCGGTTCGGCACGTGGATCGTGCTGGCGAGTGGCCTCCTCCTAACGATCACCCTCCTCATCTCCGGGTCGACGGCCTCTGCGTGGAGTCGAGATGGCGAAGGGGGCCTTCCGTTCTGGCTCGCGGTGGACCTCGCGATCGTGATGCCGATCTCGTGGCTCCCGCTCGTGGCCGACTCGACGCGATTCGCGCGGAGCCATCGAGGTGTGTTCCCCGCAACGTTCTTCGGCTACGCGCTCGGGAACATCTGGTTCTATGCCCTCGGAGCGCTCCTGGTCCTCAACGCGAACGCTGCTCCCAGCGCGCACGGCATCGGCGTCGCCATCTTCGGCTTCGCCGGCGGCCTGGCGTGGGTGCTGGTCCTCGGGTTGATCGTCGGCGAGGCGCCGAACGCGTTCGCGAACATCTACTCGACCGCCGTCTCCACACTGAACGTGGCGCCGCGCGCGTCCGGCGCCCTGCTCTCCATCCTCGTCGGTGGGATCGCGTTCCTGCTCGCCCTCTTGTTCACGATGGAGCGATACGAGGTGTTCCTGTTCCTGATCGGTTCCGTCTTCGTGCCCCTCGGGGCTCTCTTCATCGCGGATTACTTCGTGCGCGCACGAGGCCGGTACGGGGTGGAGCGGGTGTTCGGTCAAGTGTCGGAGGGCTTCCGCTGGTCCGCCGTCGGGCCCTGGATCACCGGGTTCGCCGTGTACCACTGGAGCGTGCCCACGGGCCCCGAGGGATGGGTGGACACCGTTACGCAGGTGTTCACAGCCGTGGGACTGCCGTTCCCGCTGATGGGCTCACGATTGGGGGCGAGCCTGCCCAGCTTCCTGATCACCTTCGTTCTGTCCCTCGCCGTGCTCGCGAAAGGATCGACCACGTCGTCGGCTGGTCGAAGCCGGCAGGAGTAGGACCGCTTCAGTCGTCGTTGCCGTGACCCTTGTCGCCGCCGTGCCCCTTGTCCTTGTTCTTGTCGGGCTTGCTCTCGCCTCCGCCCTCGTCGATCTGCTCCACCGGCGATGGGCTCGGGCTCTCGGGCGGCGACGGCCGGGGAACGAGGACCAGCTCCTCATCGACGGCCTGGGCGGCGTCGAGGATCGCCGTCGCCCGGCCGTCGTCGATCCGCCCCGCGCCCAGCCTCGAGACCACGAGCTCGACGAGCTTGCGGAGCTCCGTGCGGGCCAGGCCAGGCCGGCCGCTCTCCGCGAAGGTGCGGATCTGCGCCACACGGTTCTCCAGCGTGGCGGCGAGCTGCGTGGGGAGCTCGCCGTCGCCGCAGGAGCTCGCAAGGATCGCGATGATGCCGAGGGCGATCGTCGCTCGCCTCACGGCTGCACCGAGTCCTCGAGTTCGCGCAACGCGTCGTCGAGTGACGCCGGGAGCGTCGTGCCGCCCGTTCCGTCCGCGCCGGGAGCGTCCGGCCCCGCGAAGACCGTGAGCGCGAGGATCACCAGCAGGGCGAGGACGACGATCGCACCGGCCGCGATCAGACCGACCCGCGAGGCGCGGCGGGGGCCGTCCGCAGGCGGAGACGCCGAAGCCTGCGAGGGAAGACGGGCCGTTCGTTCCATGCGGGGGATCGGAACGGTCTCGTGTCCGTCCGGCTCCGTGTCGACGTGAGGTTCGACCGGCCTCGCGATCACCTCCGTCGCCGTGCGATCGACATCGCGCTCGTCGCCGAGCAGCGCGGCCGCCATCGCCTCGGCGCTCTCGTACCGCTCGGCGGGATCGCGTCGCATCGCGCGTTCGATCACGCCCACGATCTGATGATCGGCCTCGGCGTCGATCGCGGTGGGCGGCTCGTACCGTCCGTCGCGGATCGCGGCGGCGAGGGCGAACGGATCGTCGCCCTCGAACGGCTTCCGCCCGGTCAGCGCCTCGTACAGCAGGACTCCGACCGCGTAGAGGTCGCTCGCCGGGCCGGCTTGCTGCCCGTCGATACGCTCCGGAGCGAGGTAGGACGGGCTCCCGAGGAGTTCCCCGGTCCCGGTGAGTGTCTCCTCCGCGTGGACCCACTTCGCGATCCCGAAGTCCGCCACCTTCCAGGTGCCGACGCCGGCGTCCAAGATGTTGCCGGGCTTGACGTCGCGGTGGACGATGCCGAGCTCATGGGCCGCGGCGAGCGCCCGCAGGACCTGGAGCCCGACGTCGCGGACCCGCTCGGGCGGCATCGTTCCGTCGGCGAGCTCGTCCCGGAGCGTGCGGCCCGACAGCCGCTCCATCACGACGAACGGTCGCCCGTCCTGCTCGCCGGTGTCGAGGACGCCGACGACGTGCGGGTGGGTGAGACGGGCGGCGAGCCGGGCCTCGGCGACGACGCGCTCACGCATGCCGTGCTGTTGCGCCAGGTCCGCGCGGAGCAGCTTGAGAGCGACCTCCCGGTCGAGTCGCAGATCGTGGGCGACGAAGACCTCGCCCATACCGCCCGCGCCGAGCCGATCGCCCAGCCGATAGCGGTCGCCGATCGTCTCGATCTGCTCCGTGGGGCTCATCCGGAAGAACATTCCCTTCGCGAGCGACCGCTACACGTCCGGGCGGGGCGTCAACCGGACGATGTCCCCGCGGGTGGTCCGGTCGACCCACGGACCACGAGCGAGGGTGGGACGACGAGGTGTCGTGCCGATCGCCGATCCTCGTCGTGCCGTTCGAGGAGGAGTCGGACCGCCGTCACGCCCATGTCGCGGCGCGGCTGGTCGATCGTGGTGAGGTCGATGTGCCCGAGTCCGGCGAGCGCGATGTTGTCGTACCCAATGAGCGACATGTCGGCGGGCACGCGGAGGCCGTGGTCGTCGAATGCATCGAGGGCGCCGACCGCGGCGAGGTCGTTGCCGACGAAGACCGCCGTGACCCCCCGACGGTCGCCCATCAACGTGGTCACGCCGTCGCGTCCGCCCTCCTCGGTGAACGCACCGGTCACGATCCGCGCCGACGATCGCAGCCTGTGCCGATCCATCGCGTCGAGGAACCCGGCTCGGCGCTGCGCGGCGCCGGCCCCCTTCCCTCCGTCGACGTGCGCGATGCGCCGATGCCCGAGCGAGACGAGATGGTCGACGGCGATCCGCGCGCCCATCCGATCGTCGTTCGTGATCGAGTCGTGCGTCGGCGACCGGGAGTGCCTCGCGACCACCACGACCGGGACGGAGGCGGCCACCGCGGCGATCCGGCGCGGTGAGAGCACCGGACCGGCCATCACGATGCCGTCGGTCCGGAGCTGCAGGAGGGTGTCCAACGCCTCGTCCTCCCCGGCGGCGGCGCGCCCACCGGTGTTGAACAAGGCGTGGTAGCCGGAGCCACGCGCCGCCCCCTGGATCCCGTCGATAACCTCGGTGAAGTAGGGGTTGTGCAGGTCCGAGACCATCACGCCGATCAGGTAACTCCTGCGGCGGACGAGGCTCCGGGCGACCGCGTTCGGCCGGTACCCGATCTCCTCGGCGGCCTTCGTCACGGCCGCGCGCTTCTCGTCGCTGACGTTCGGCGCGTCCCGGAGCACGAGCGACACGAGGGACTTCGAGACGCCGGCCCGTTCCGCGACGTCGACGATCGTGGGGTGTCGGCGCCTCGAGCCCCGGCCGTCGCCCCCGGCCGCCCGCGGGCTCACACCCCGGGCCTCTGGTGCTTCCGGCCCGCTTCGTGGGCGGCTCTGGCCACGCGGACCTCGTCGCGATCCGACACCTCCGGCACCCCGACGTCCCACCAGGCATCCCCGCCCGTCCACCCGTGCGGATCGGTCCGGATCACGATCACGGCGGTGCGGTCCGCGGCACGCGCGCGCTCCAGCGCGCTGTCGAGCCCGTCGAGGTCGTCCACGACCTCGGTCCAGGCCCCCATCGCCTCCGCGTGCTTCGCGAAGTCGACGCGAGCGGGTCGTTCCGCGCGCACATCCTCGAGCATGTTGTTGAACGAGGCGCCCCCCGTGAACACCTGGAGGCGATCGATCACCGCGTACCCCTCGTTGTCGCACAGGATCAGGATGAATCTGTGGCCCGCGAGCACGGACCCGTACACGTCGGCGCTCGACATCAGATAGGAGCCGTCCCCGCAGAACGACAGGACGGTGCGCTCGGGCATCGCCATCGCAGCGCCCCACGCGCCACCGATCTCGTAGCCCATGCAGCTGAAGCCGTACTCGCAGTCGAACGTGCCCACGCCGAGCGATCGCCAATGCTTGTTGAGCTCGCCCGGGAGACCGCCGGCCGCAGCGAGGGCGTAGTCGTTCGGTCCGGCGAGCTCGTTCACACGGCGGATCACCGCGGCGTACGTGGGGTGGCCGCTGGTCGTGGGGGCGGCTGCGGCCTCGTCCAGCACGTCGTTCCAGGCTGCGTACTCGCGCGTGGCGCGCGCACGCCACTCGTTCGGCGCGCGCCAGTCGGCGAGCGCGGCGTTGAGCTCCCGCAGGCCACGCCGGGCGTCGGCGACGAGCGGCACGGCCCGGTGCTTGGCGACGTCGTGGCGGGCGGCGTTCAACGCGATCAGCCGCAGCCGCTCGTCGCCGAAGACGCTCCAGGAGCCGGTCGTGAAGTCCTGCAGCCGTGTGCCCACCGCGAGGACCACGTCGGCGTCGGCGGCGAGGGCGTTCGCCGAGGAGCTTCCCGTGACCCCGATCGGGCCGGCGAACAGCGGGTGATCCCACGGGAGCGACGACTTGCCGGCGACCGTCTCGACGACGGGTACCTCGTGCCGCTCCGCGAACGCCGCGAGCTCCTCGGTCGCGAGGGAGTAGTGGACGCCTCCCCCCGCGATCAGGAGCGGACGCTCCGCCGCCCGCAGGACCTCCGCCGCCAGCGCGAGCTCTCCGGGATCGGGTCCCGGCCGCCGGATCCCGTGCACCCGCGGCTCGAAGAACGCGGCCGGGAAGTCGTAGGCCTCCGCCTGCACGTCCTGCGGCAGGCCGAGGAAGGCCGGTCCGCAGTCCGCGGGATCGAGCATCGTCGCCACGGCCTGGGGGAGGGACTGGAGCAGCTGCGCCGGGTGCACGATCCGGTCCCAGTAGCGGGTCACCGGCCGGAAGGCGTCGTTCACCGTGACGCTCGGATCCCCGAACGGCTCCACCTGCTGGAGCACGGGGTCCGGCACACGGCTCACGAACGTGTCGCCGGAGAGCAGGAGCACGGGGAGGCGGTTCGCGTGCGCGATGCCCGCCGCGGTGACCATGTTCAACGCCCCCGGTCCGATCGAGCTCGTGGCGACCATGACCTGACGCCGCCGCTTCGCCTTCGCGAACGCGATCGCGGCCATGGCCATCGACTGCTCGTTCTGGCCGCGCCATGTGGGGAGCCGATCCTGCACCCCTTCGAGCGCCTCGCCCAGGCATGTGACGTTGCCGTGGCCGAAGATCGCGAACACACCGGGGAACAGCGGCACCTCGTCCCCGTCGAGCTCTGTCCGCTGGGCGATGAGGTACCGGACGATGGCGCCGGTGGTGGTGAGGCGGATCGTCTCCATGGTGCTCCTCCCGTCGCGACGTCGGTTTGACAGCCCATCGGGGCGGCGCCTATCGTACGCCCCGTTCGTTGGAACGTTCCACTCGGAGACGACCACGGATGCTTGGAACGTTCCACACATGAGGGGAGGCGGCTCGCACGCTCGGCCAGGGATCGTCGGGAACCGGATGCGCGTCGGCGTGATCGGGGTCGGCCGTATGGGCCAGACGCACGCGGTCACCCTGCGGTCGATCGACGACGTGGACTCGGTCGTGTTGACCGACGTGGACGCCGATCGAGCCGAGCAGGTCGCCGCCGACGCCGGCGCGGGCACCGTGGCCACCACCGAGGACCTGCTCGGCTCGGTCGATGCCGTCGTGATCGCGGCCGCGTCCTCCGCCCACGCCGACCTGATCCATGCGTGCGCGGACGCCGGGCTCCCGACGTTCTGCGAGAAGCCGATCACGATCGACCTCGCCAGCACGGCCGAGGTCGTCGAACACGTGCGCCGGGCCGGGATCCAGCTCCAGATGGGGTTCCAGCGCCGGTTCGACCCCGGGTTCACGGGCGCCCGCGACCTCGTCGCCGACGGAACGATCGGCACGCTCTACGTCGTCCGGATGGCGGGCCACGACCCCGCTCCGCCGCACGAGGACTACATCCCCGCCTCCGGGGGGATCTTCCGCGACTTCAGCGTGCACGACTTCGACGCGCTCCGCTTCGTCACGGGCCAGGAGACCGTGGAGGTCTACGCCGACGGCGCGGTCCTGAACTTCCCGCAGTTCGCGCGCTACGGCGACGTGGACACCGGGGTGGTGGCCCTGCGGCTGTCCGGGGGGAGCTTCGGGATCCTCTCGGTCACGCGGCACGATCCGCTCGGCTACGACATCCGGATGGAGCTGC
>CBHFMJ010000101.1:0-8106 GCA_965994715.1 uncultured bacterium
AGGCGCCGGCCCCGCCCCCGACCAACTTCGAGCGACTCTCGATCGCGCGCGATCGACTCACGTGGCAAGATCGGATCATCGGGACCCTCGGCCTCGTGGTCGCGGTGACCGTCGCGGCGGCCACGCTCGCGTTCGTCGTCTACTTCGTCGCCTCGACGGCCCTATCGTTGCTGGAGAAGGCCGCGGGCCCCTAGGGGGGAGGCAGCTCCGGGGTCACGTCCCGGATCTCCTCGACCAGCTGATTCGAGATCTGGTCGTCGTCGCGGAGCCGGCCCTCCAGGTTGTACTCGCCGGCCCACCCCGCGAGAGCGGCGCGCGTCGCGTCGTCGTAGACCCCGGTCGCCTCACCCGCGTACCTCCTCAGCGCGGCCAGGCGCCGCTGCAGATCCGCGACGAGGTCGGGGGCGGCCGGCAGGAGGGGGTCGTTGCGGATCAGGACGGTCGCGTCGTAGACGTCGAAGAGCCGAGCGAGCTCGCGGGGCGCGTCGAGATGGTCGTCCACCCG
Organism: uncultured bacterium; assembly: GCA_965994715.1. Taxonomy (GTDB): domain Bacteria; phylum Actinomycetota; class UBA4738; order UBA4738; family HRBIN12; genus JAJNBA01. Next base: position 506 of record CBHFMJ010000101.1, read on the forward strand.
GAGGTCGATGTAGCGATCGTTGCGGCCTTCGTAGCCACCTCCCTCGCGGACCACGAGGAGCGCGGCGGACTGTCGGCCGCGCCTGTCCCCGCCGGCCGCATCACCCGCGAGCAGCGCCGCGAGGAGCCGGTCGCACAGGTCGCCGTCCGTCTCCGCGAACGCCCCAGACATCGCTCTCACCACCTGCTCGCCGACCAGGATGTTCCCCTGCGCCGCGAACCCGCGGCCGGTCGCGCCGCCCGCCCACTCCATGCACGCCGAGCCCGTGAACGTTGCGGCGCGGCCGGTCGCATCCACCACACCGACCTGCCGATCCGCATGGCCCTCGTCGCCGTCGATGAGCGTGCCCAGGGCATCCTCCGCCGATGCGCCGTCCGCCATCAGCGCCAGACCCTCCGGTCCGAACGATGTGTTCGCCCACGACTGCGTCGCGACCGCGCCCACGCCGGCCCTCGCCCACGGGACGACCGCGCCCACCGAGACGAACTTCGAGGCCACCGCAACGCCCCAGTCCCCGGCATCCGGATCCGCGGCGACGATCGAGAACGTCATCGGCTCATCCTCGGCGGAGCAGCTGGAAGGAGGCCCGGTAGTCGTCGAGATGCTCCAGCATCCGGCCGGCCCCGCTGACGACGGTCTCGAGCGGGCGCTCGACCACATGGACCGGCACCTCGCATTCCTGGGCGAGGAGCATGTCCAATCCGCGGAGGAGACTGCCGCCGCCGGTGAGGAACATCCCCGTCTCCAAGACGTCGTGGGTGAGCTCCGGCGGCGCCTCCGCGAGGGTCATCCGCGCCTCGTCGACGATCGTCTTCACCGCCCCTGCCATCGCCTGCCGGATCTCGTCCTCGTCCACCTTGACCTCCACGGTGTTCCCGGACGCGAGCTCGCGTCCGATCACCTTCGCCGCCCGACCCGAGGGCGAGGGGAACGCCGACCCGATCGCCACCTTCAGCTCCTCCGCGGACTTCTCCCCGATCGAGACACCGTAGGTGATCCGGATGTGCTCCTGGATCGCCGCGTCGAGGTCGAAGCCGCCGACGCTCGCCGAGCGCCCGGACACGACGCCCCCCATCGAGATGACGGCCATCTCGGTCCGTCCGCCGCCGATGTCGACGATCAGGTTCCCGAGGGGCTCATGCACCGGGAGGTTGGCGCCCACCGCCGCCGCCAACGGCTCCTCGACGGGGACCACCTGTCGCCCGCCGGCGTAGCGGATCGCCCGCTCGATCGCGCGACGCTCGACGTTCGTCGACAGCGGCGGGACGCAGACGAGGACGCGCGGTCTCGGGAACCGCGTGACGCCGACGCGCCGGAGGACGACCGCCAGCATGCGTTGTGTCACATCGAATTCGGTCATCGTGCCTTCGCGGAGGGGACGGACCGCCAGCACGTTGCCCGAGTCGCCGCCGAGCATCTGCCAGGCCTCCTCCCCCATCGCGACCACGTCCCCGGTCCCGCCGTGCAATGCCACGACGGTGGGTTCGTCGAACACGATGCCGTCTCCCTGCCGATACACGAGGGTGTTGGCACTGCCGAGATCGATCGCGAGGTCGCGGCCCAACTAGCTCCCCATGACCCACCGCGCGTCGCCGGAGACGAGCCCTTCCTTCTTCCAGATGGGGACGTCCTCCTTCAGGCGCTCGATGCCGTGCCGACACGCCTCGAAGGCCTCCGCGCGATGCGGGGCGGAGCACGCGACGACGACCGAGGCCTCCCCGATGGCCAGGTCCCCGGTGCGATGCAGGATCGCGACCCGCCTGAGCGGCCATCGATCCAGCATGTCGTGTGCGATCTCTCCGAGACGCCCGGCCGCGAGATCGTCCCACGCCTCGTAGTGCAGTCCGGTCACCTCGCCCGCGTCGGACCGGTCTCGGACCGTGCCGATGAAGACGCACGTACCGCCGGCACCCGGATCGGCGATGAACGCCAGGGCTTCCTCGACGGAGAGGGGGTCGGCGGAGACGCGGGTCAGCACAAGCTCGGACACGGCGGCCATCGTATCCGGAGGGCCACGTACGATGGCCAGGGTGATGAACAGATGAGCGGCTTCGACTTCGGCTCCGGCGACCCCGAGGCGTTCCGGGACGCACCCCTCTTCCGAGAGCTCCAACGCGTCATGTCCGCGTCGAGCGGGCCGGTCAACTGGGAGCTCGCGCGCCAGGTGGGTGTCGCGAACGCCGTGGAGGCGGGGCCCGACACGGAACCCACCGAGGGCGACCGCCGGATGCTCGAGGAGGCCGTGCGCGTCGCGGAGCTGCAGGTCGGCCGGTTCACCGGGTTGGCGGCGCCGGCGGACGTCGCCCAGGTGCTGGCGGTTCGACGAGCGGGTTGGGTCAACGCGAACGCCGAGAATCTGAAGGCCCTGCTCGAGCCGGCCGCGGGGAAGCTGACCGACGCGATCCAACGGAGCGCCGGGGACCAGCTCCCCCCGGAGATGGCGCAGTTCTCGGCGTTCCTCCGCCAGCTCTCACCGCTCCTGCTCGGAACGCAGGTGGGCCAGGTGCTGGGGACGCTCGCGCAGCGGGTCCTCGGGCAATACGACATCGCCGTACCGCGGTCCGGCCCCGGCCAGCTCCTGTTCGTCGTGCCGAACCTGGCGGCGTTCGAGCGGGATTGGTCGCTCGATCCGCGGGAGTTCCGCACGTTCGTCGCGCTGCACGAGGTGACCCATCGGTTCGAGTTCGCCCAGCCGTGGGCGCGCGACCGGTTCCAGGTGCTCCTCGATGACTACCTCTCGACGCTGAAACTGGACGTCGAGGGCATGCAGGCGCGACTCAGCTCGGTCGATCCGGCCGACCCCGAGGCGCTCCGTGCGCTCGCGGGGTCGGACGAGGGCTTGTTCTGGGCGGACCTGGACGACGAGCAGCGGCTGAAGCTGGGCCGGATCCAGGCCTTCATGGCGGCGGCGGAGGGATACGGCGACCACGTGATGCAGACGCTCGGCGCCGAGCTGCTGGGGAGCTTCCCGCGGATCGAGGAAGCCATGAAGCGCTACCGCGAGGGCGAGCCCGGTGATCCGGTGTTCGAGCGGCTGCTCGGCGTGGATATGAAGCGAGAGCAGTACCGGAAGGGGCGAGCCTTCTGTGAGGTCGTGGTCGAGCAGTCCGACGAGGCCACGCTCGCCCGGATGTGGGAGTCGGCCGACGCGATGCCTTCGCTCCCGGAACTGGACGAGCCCCGTCTCTGGCTCGCCCGCACCGTCTAGCGACTCCGGGAGGCGCGGGCAGGTCGGCTATCATCGCGCGCGATGTCCATCGGAGAGCTGATCTCGGCGGCGGTCGTCGACGAGCGGGTCTGGGACGCCTACCGGGAGACGGCGCCGGACGGCGTGTACCTCGTCGGTCAGCCAGGCCCGGCGCTCCCGTTCGTCGTGTTCCGAGCGTGGAAAGTGCCTACCGGCTTCGTCTCGGAGGAGGTCAGGCTCGTCGGACCCTCGGGCCGGACGCTCTACCGGTGGGGGCCGGAGGTTCGCCGGATGAGTGGGGCGATGGACCTCACCACGGAAGTCGACCGGATCGACGACGCCGTGGTGGACGAGACCGGCACGTACGTGGCCTCGTTCATCCTCGAAGGCGAGGTGCTCGGAGAGATCGAGTTCCCGGTCTACGTGCAGGCGGCGGCGCAGAAGCTCCCGAAGGAGACCGAGGAGGGACTCCGCAAGTCCGACGTGATCTGGATCGGTACACGGGTGAACGGCAAGAAGCGGATGGCGCCGGTGTGGTTCGCGTACAAGGAGGGGAAGGTCTACGTGCTGTCGAGCCGGGACGCCGACCTCCAGGAGCAAAAGGTGCCCGGCGTTCCGGAGGCGCAGGAGCTGGTGGTGGTGACCCGGCGGAAGGGACGTGATACGTCGCTCGAGGAGTTCACCGCCGCGCAGCGGTTGCTGGAGGGGCCCGAGTGGGAGAACGCGGCGAAGATGCTCGTGGATCGCCGCCGGAGCCGGGTCGGGCCACCCCAGGAGTCCCTCGCTCGCTGGCGCGGGAAGGTCGACATCGTGGAGCTCACGCCGAACGTCGGCACGCTCGAGACCACCGAGTCCTAGCGGTTCATCGCTCGGTCCATCCCCCTTCGCTCGGGTGGGCTCGTCGATGAGAGGTGAGGAGATGTTCAGATCGAGCTTCGCCCTGATCGCCAGGATCTTCGTGCTGATGATCTGGCTCTCGAGCGACGCCTTCGACACGGTGTTCAACACCTGGATCTTTCCGCTCCTCGGCGTGATCTTCCTCCCGTTCGCGGCTATCGCCTTCACGATCGCGAAGCTGGCCGACGCGGGGATCGTGATCGTAGTCATGTCGCTCGGTATGGGGGTCATGCTCGACGCGGCGAGTGCAGCCCTTGCTGCCGGCCGGAAGCGGTACTGACGTCGATCTGCACGTCTCCTTGGTTCGCCAAGGTGATCGGGCTCGACCTACCGGTTCATCGATCTGCCGATCGCTGCGGCGATCGCGGCGAGCTGCTCACCCAGCTCCACCACCTCGTGCGGGAGGAGCGCCTGGGCGCCGTCCACCATCGCCTCCTCGGGGTTCGGGTGCACGTCGATCATCACGGCATCGGCCCCGGCGGCCACGGCCGCCTTCGCCATCGCGGCCACGAGGTGTCGCTTGCCCACGGCGTGTGACGGGTCGACGATCACGGGCAGGTGTGATTCGTACTGGGCGACGGCCATCCCCGCGAGATCGAGCGTGTTCCTCGTGGCCGGCTCGAAGGTCCGGATCCCGCGCTCGCACAGGATGATCTCCGAGTTCCCTCGCTGCGCGACGTACTCCGCGGCCTGCAGCCACTCGTCGATCGTCATCGCCAGCCCTCGCTTCAACATGACCGGCTTCTTGGCCAGACCGACCTCTTTCAGGAGCTCGAAGTTCTGAGCGTTCCGAGTCCCGATCCGGATGCAATCCGCGACCTCGGCCACGCCCTCGACCTGGTTCAGATCGACGACCTCGACGATGAACGGGAGACCGGTCTGCCGCCGGACCTCCTCCAGTATCGAGAGCCCCTCCTCGCCGAGGCCCTGGAAAGAGTACGGCGACGTCCTCGGCTTGTACACGTCGCCACGGACGATCGTGGCGCCCGCAGCCCGTGACGCTTCCACGGCAGCCACCGTCTGCTCCATGCTCTCCACGGCGCACGGCCCTGCGATCAGCGTGAACGTCTCCCGACCGACGGGCGTGGTCCCCACCTTGACCGTGGTGGTCTCGGGATGGAGGTCGCGCGCGACCATCTTGTAGGGCTTGCCGATCCGGATAACGTGATCGACGCCGTGCATCTGCTTCCAGTCGATCGCTTGGACTCGGTCGGTGTCACCGACGAGCCCGACGATCGTGTGGACGGCACCGCGCGAAACGAACGCTTCGCCACCCGCCCCGCGCACGCGTTCCGAGACGGCTTCGATGTCCGACTCCGTCGCGTCCTGCTTCATCACGACGACCATCTATGACCTCCTCGGCCGCGACCACGGCCGTGATCTCCTCGGCCCGACAGCCCCAGACACGCAACGACCCCGGGTCTTCCGCCCGGGGTCCCTGTCGCTTCCGCTGCAGGTGACTACTCCGGGCAGGGCCCGAAGAAGAGGTACCAGTCGCCGAAGCACCGCTGCTGCATCAGGCGCTCATGGTGACCGGCAAGCGCCTCCGGTGTCAACCGGCGCGCGTGCCCCCACCCAGGACTAGGATGCAGCCGATGTCGCTCACGGTCCTGGACCACCCGCTCGCGCACGACCTCCTGTCACGACTGCGCGAACGCGGGACGGGACCCGCCGAGTTCCGGACGCTGACGCGGCGGCTGGGGTGGCTCCTCGTGATCGAAGCGACCCGCGATCTCCTGACCGAGAAGGTGACGGTCGACACCCCGATCGAGGAGACGAAGGCGGCGCGCCTGGCGGAGCCGCTCGTCGCGATCCCCGTGCTCCGAGCCGGCCTGGGGCTCCTCGACGCGGTCACGGACCTGTATCCGGACACGATCGTCGGCTACCTCGGATTGGAGCGCGACGAGGAGACCCTCGAACCGCGCGACTACTACGCCAAGCTCCCCCGGATGGAGGGCCATCGAGCCCTGGTGCTCGACCCGATGCTCGCCACCGGCGGATCCGGCAGCGCCGCGATCGCGCACATCAGGGCACACGCGAACCCCACCTCGATCTCGTTCGTCTGCATCGTGGCGGCCCCTGAAGGGATCGCGCGGCTCGAGGCCGATCACCCCGAGGTACCGATCGTCGCGGGGGCGCTCGATCGGCGGCTGAACGACGTCGGGTTCATCGTGCCCGGTCTCGGCGACTTCGGCGACCGGCTCCACGGCACGGACTGACCTCAGGTCCCGCCCGCTCCCTCGTACGCGCGCCCCGCGGCGGCCGGCGGGCGCACCTTCCCGACGAAGCCTGCGATCGCCACGATCGTGACCACGTAGGGGATCATGTTGATGAACTGCGGCGGGAGCGCCGAGATGATGGGCGCGTCGTCCAGCCGGAGGGGGATCGCCTGCGCGAACCCGAACAGGAACGCAGCGACCATCAGTCGTCGGGGGTCCCAGTTCGACAGGATCAGTGCAGCGAGCGCGATGAAGCCGAGACCGAGCGTCTGGCCCTCCCGCCAGTTGCCGACGACCTCGACGGACAGGTACGCCCCCGAGAGCCCGGCGAGCGCTCCTGAGAGGAGGACCCCTTGCCACCGGAGCGGAGCCACGGCGACCCCCAGGGACCGGGTCGCCTCGGGATTCTCTCCCGCGGATCGGAGCCGCAACCCCCAGCGCGTCCGGTAGAGGGCGAACGTGACCGGGAAGACGAGGAACGCGGCGAACAGGAACATGGGCGAGAGGTTCTGGAACGCGACCCCCAGTCCACCCGGGATGTCTGACAGCAGCGGGATGTCGATCCTGGGCAGGTGCGGCCCGCCGGGGTCGGACTGTGTGGCCTGCTCGAAGAAGATGAAGGAGAGGAACCGCGCCAGCCCGATCGCCACGAGGTTGATCACGACGCCGGAGACGATGTGGTCGACACGGAAGTTGATCGTGGCCACCGCGTGCACGGATGCGAACAGGGCACCGCAGAGCGCACCGAACAGCAGGCCCAGGACCACGCCGCCCATCCCGAGTCCCATCCCCTCGGGGGCAGGACCGGCGAACATCGCGACGCCCGCGGCACCGGTGACGGTGCCCACCACCATCAGCCCCTCGAGGCCGATGTTCACGATGCCCGACCGTTCGCTGAAGAGTCCCCCGAGACCGGTCAGGTAGAGGATCGTGAAGTAGATGAACGCGATCCGGATCGACGCGCCGATGTCGGTGAGATCCATCAGGCGTCGTCCGATCCCTCGTCAGGCTCGGTGTCCCGGAGCCCGACCTCGGCGCCGGCCCGCTGCAGCTCCCGCCGAGCCAGGCGACGCTTGGCGATCTGGTACACGACCACCACACAGAAGATCAGGATCCCCTGCAAGATGATGACGAACTCGCGAGGCACGTCCGTCTCGATCTGCAAGGCGGTCTCGCCTCGCGACAGGATCGCCCAGATGGCGGCCGCGAACACGATCCCGATCGGGTTGTTCTGCCCGAGGAACGCCACGGCGATCCCGGTGAACCCCAGCTGCGCCTCGTAGTTCTGCACGAGCGCT
>CBHFMJ010000102.1:0-8105 GCA_965994715.1 uncultured bacterium
GCGACTCCGACATAACTTACACCTCTGTCATTCATGGCGTCTTCGCACCATCCGGGCCTGTCTCCGACGTCGGGGAGGCTAGTCGAACAGGTGTTCGAACGCAAGCATCACCGTCCGAGCGTGAAGCGGGCGAGCGGTTCGTAGCGGGGAGCGGGCCGCCCGAGGTGGCTTCTGAAGAGAACGACGTGGCCCACCTCCCACTCGTCGGACTCGAACTCGGTTGCGGTGTAGGCCGCCGGGAGCTTCAGGGGCGGATCGCTTCGCGCAACGGTCAGATGGGGATGGAAGGGACGCTTCTCGGTGGGGAACTCGTCGGCGAGCGACGCCTCGATCTCCGCCGCGAGCGCCGCGAGCGGGTCCGTGTCGTCGAATCCTGCCCAGAGGGCGCGGCCCCGCTTCGCGGACGGGAAGCTCCCGACGCCCCGCAGCCGCGCCGCGAACCGCGACACGTCGGCGGCCGCCGCCTCCACCCGCTGCGGCACCCAGTCCGTCAGCCTGGGCCACGACCGGCCGAGGAACTTCAGCGTGACGTGCAGGTTCTCGCGAGGCACCCAGCGTGCCTGCGGGAACGCCTCGCGCCACGGAGCGAACGCCGCTTCGACGGCATCCTTCGCTGCGTCGGGGACCTCGATCGCGACGAAGAGGCGGAGCGGCTTCGCCTCGGGACGCGTGGCCCGATCGCGAGCCATCAGATCGCGCGATCGGACGCCGGGAGCGGGCGGCCCTCCAGGTGGCGGCGGACGAGATCGAGCGCCGCCTGCTCCGCCCAGCGACGGACGCGGTCCCGCTCGCCCGGCACCTGGAAGCCTCGCGCGTGCGTCACCTCGTCGCCGTCGAGCGCGATCCAGATGACCCCGGGAGGAGCGCCTCCGTGGGACTCGGGCCCGGCGGCTCCCGTCAGAGAGAGCCCCAGGTCCGATCCGAACACCCGTCGGGTCCCGGCCGCCATCTCCAGCGCGCACTCCTCGCTCACCGGCCCCGGCCCCTCCAGTGTCTCCCTCGACACCCCGAGCACGCTCGCCTTCGCCTCGTTCCGGTACACGACCGCCGATCCGACGAAGACCTCGGACGCCCCCTGCACGCTCGTGATGCGCGCTCCCACTCCCCCACCCGTGATCGACTCGGCGCACGCGAGGGTCGCTCCCGCGTCGGTCAGCAGACGGACGACGGCCGCCTCGAGCGTCTCGTCGTCCGTGGTGAACACCACGTCGCCCAGACGTCGCCGGATCTCCTCGGCGACCGGTTCGATCAGGCGCTCGGCGGCCTCCGCCGTGGCCGCCTTCGCGGTGATCCGGACCTTCACCTCGCCCGATGACGCGAGGAACGCGATCGTCGGATTCACCGAGCCCGAGAACAGGTCGTCGATGCGCTCGGCGAGGGCCGATTCGCCGATCCCCGCGCACCGGAGCACCTGGGATCGCACCACGGCGACGCCCTGGGACGCCAGCTCCGGCAGGATCGTTGTCTCCATCATCTCCACCATCTCCTCCGGGACACCCGGCACGGCGTAGATCCGCGCCGCTCCCGGGAGATCCGCTACCAAGCCGGGCGCGGTCCCTCTCGACGGGGTGAGGTACCGCGCTCCCTCGGGGACATCGGCCTGACGGAGGTTGCTCTCCGGCATCTCGCGCCTGCCGAACGAGCGGAACTTCTCTCGGAGCAGGTCCTCGAGCTCGGGATGGCGGACCATCGGCGCGCCCATCACGACGGCGAGCGCGTCCCGGGTGATGTCGTCCTGGGTCGGCCCGAGCCCGCCGGTCACGATCACGACCTCGGCGCGGCCGGCCGACAGGCGCATCGCCTCGACGATCCGGTCGAGGTTGTCTCCGACCACCTGATGGCGCAGAACATCGGCGCCGATCGCGGCGAGGGACTCCGACATCCACCGCGCGTTCGTGTTCGCGATCTGACCCAGGAGCAGCTCGGTCCCCACCGCGAGGATCTCGACCCTCAACTACGCGGTCTCCTGCCGATGACGCTCGGTGAACAGATACTCCAGCCCGCTCGCGACGGTCAGCACCACCGCCACCACGATCACCGCCAGCACGAAGGGATCGAGGTCCGTCGAGAGCGGCGCGATCGCCAGACCGACCGCGAGGATCTGGCTGAACGTCTTCGCCTTCCCCGCTCGGGAGGCGGGCATCGACACGCCCGCCCGATCCAGCCGCCACCGGAGCAACGAGACCGCCAGCTCGCGGAACACGATCACCGCCGTCGCCCACCACGGGAACTCATCACCGATCGTGAGCGCGACGGCCGGCACGATCACGAAGAGCTTGTCCGACAACGGATCGAGCCACGCCCCGACCGCCGTCGTCATCTCGTGTCGGCGCGCGAGGTACCCGTCGACGAGATCGGAGAGCGCGCCGACGACGAACACGACAACCGCGAGCCATCGCGTCTCGGCATGATCCGTGCCGAGGAGCACGACGACGATCGGGATCAGCGCGATCCGTCCGATCGACAGGACGTTCGGCCAGCCCAGCCCGAGAGGTCTCACTCGCTCGACGATGGGTCCCCTCCGACGTCGCCGGCCTCGAACGGGTAGGTGTACGGCGAACCGGCCACGCCTGCGGTCACGTCCTTCCCGTTCAGGCTGACCTCCACGAGACCGGCGTCGCTCACCGTCACGACGAGGCGCTCCAGCGCTACGAGCGTGATGGTCTCTCCCGGGCGGAGCACCTGGGCATCACGCGCCCCGTCGGCCTCGGACCCCACGGTCACATCGCTCCGTGCCACCACCACGACCCTGATCGTGGGGTCGGTCGGTACCGGTGAGGCCGTCTCCGCGGGGATCGTCCCGGCCGGGGGGGCTGCCTCGCCGCGCGACAGGACGCCGAGGGCCAAAAGGATGAGCAGGATCGTGATCGCGGCGACGAGGAGGAACCGCTGGTTGTCCCGGATCCGGCTGGCCGCGATCATCCGCTCCACCGTGCCGAGCTTCCCCGGCGGTGGGGCGGGTTCGACCTCGACGGCCGTGCGAGCGTAGGCGTCGCTCACCTTGTCCGCATCGAGCCCGAGGTAGTTGGCGTACGTCCGCAGGGACGCCCGGACGTAGACCTCGCCGGGGAGCACGTCGAAGTCCTCCCGCTCGAGGGCATCCAGCTGATCGACCCGGAGCCTGGTGTCGCGCGCCGCCTCGTCGAGCGAGAGCCCTCGCACCTCGCGAGCACGCTGCAGGGCCGAGCCGACCCCTGGTCGGGGATCCGTCACAGAGCCGGCCATGAGAACGCAAGGATAGCCGTCACGGACCTACACTCCCGCGATGCCCGACGCCCTCGCGCGCGGACCCCGGGTCCATCTCAGACCGCTCGACCCCGCCGACGAGGCGGAGTTCCTCCGCCTCGTGCGCCGGTCGCGCACCCTGCACCGACCCTGGTCGCACCCGCCCGCCACACCGGACGGCTTCCGTGAGCTCGCGGCGAGCCGACCCGGCGACGCTCGCTTCGTGATCAGCCGGAACGACGACGGGGCGATCGTCGGGTACTTCGCCCTCGGCCAGATCTTCTACGGGCACTTCCGCAACGCCTACCTCGGCTACTACGCCTTCGAGCCGTACGCCGGCCACGGCTACATGCGGGAGGGACTGGAGCTGGTGCTCCGCCACGCGTTCGGCGCCCTCAAGCTCCACCGCGTACAGGCGAGCATCCAGCCCGACAACGAGCGCTCGATCGCCCTCGTGCGATCGGCGGGCTTCCGCAAGGAGGGGCTCTCGCTCCGCTATCTGAAGATCGGCGGCAGGTGGCGGGATCACGAGCACTGGGCGATCACCATCGAGGATCGCCGCGGCTCGCGCCGACCGAACTAGGTCCATCGTCGCGTTCGGAATCGGGCGTCCGGTGGGTGGAGCGCTTCGCACGGGGGACTACAGTTGGTCCGCAGGGAGGGAAACGACCGACGATGGCAGAGATGGAGAAAAGGGCGCCCTGGGATCCCGTCGACGAATCGCCGCTGGCGACCGTCCGCGAGTTCCTGCCGTCTGCGTACGTCCTGTCTGACGGCCCCGTTCGCTACCTGCTGTTCGCGGGCGAGCGCGACGACCGAACGTGGGGCTCGATCGGCGCGTTCTGGCGCACGATCGACGGCAGCAAAGGCGGGTTCTTCGTCTGTCCCGAAGCGATCTGGGCCGGTAGCGAGATGGTTCGGAACCTCCGCAGCGCGCAGTCACGAGGCTGGCCGATCGACCGGATCTACGCCTACTGGCAGGCGCACGTCGGGGTCGCGGGGAAGCTCATGATCGATCCGCAGCAACACGCGGATACCCTGTTCCAGGTCGCCCGCCGCGTCGGCGCGATCTAGCAACTAGGCGGAGCGGCGCTCCTCCCACTCCTCCCACGTGAGGAGCACGTCGCGGGCCTTCGAGCCTTGCGACGGCCCGACGAGACCCTTCTCTTCCATGAGATCCATGATCCGTCCGGCGCGCGCGAAGCCCACCTTCAGCTTGCGCTGCAGCATCGAGGTGGAACCCAGCTGCGACCGGATCACCAGTTCGGCGGCTTGCTCGAGCAGATCGTCGTCGTCGCCGAGGCCGTGCTCGCCGCCGCCCTCGCCGGGCGGGAGCGCGAGCCCTTCCACGGTGTTCTCGTACACGACCTCGCGCTGGCCGCGGATGAACTCGCAGACGGCACGCACCTCGGCCTCCGTCACCCAGGCGCCTTGGATCCGGTTCGGTTTCGAGATGTTCGACGGCGCGAACAGCATGTCGCCGTGTCCCACGAGCTTCTCGGCGCCGTTCATGTCGAGGATCACACGCGAGTCCGCCTGCGACGAGGTCATCAACGCGATGCGCGAGGGGATGTTCGCCTTGATCAGGCCGGTCACCACGTCGACCGACGGGCGCTGGGTAGCGACCACGAGGTGGATCCCGACGGCACGCGCCATCTGGGCGATCCGGCAGATCGCGTCCTCCACGTCGCGCGGCGCCACCATCATCAGGTCCGCGAGCTCGTCGATCACGACGACGATGAACGGCATGTGCTCGAACTTCTCCTCCATGCCGGGGGGGATCCGGAGCGTGCCGTCGCGGAGCCCCTCCTCGTAGGAGTCGATGTCGCGGACGGCGACCGTGGCGAGGAGCTCGTACCGCATCTCCATCTCTCGGACGATCCACTGCAAGGCCTCCGCTGCCCGCTTCGGATGGACGATCACCGGGGAGAGCAGGTGCGGCACATCGCCGAAGTGACTGAGCTCCACACGCTTCGGGTCGACCAGGATCAGCCGGACGTCCTCCGGCGTCGTGCGCGCGAGCAACGAGGTGATGAAGGAGTTCACGAGCGAGGACTTCCCGGCGCCGGTGGCGCCGGCGATCAGCAGATGCGGCATCTCCGCGAGGTTCACCATCCGCGCGCGGCCATGGACGTCCTTGCCGAGGGCGACCTCGAGGGGATGGGTCGCCTGCTTCGCGGCCGGAGAACGCAACACATCGCCCACCATCACGAAGTCCCGATGGGTGTTCGGAACCTCGATCCCGATCGCCGATTTGCCCGGGATCGGCGCCTGGATCCGGACGTCCGGGGAGGCGAGCGCGTACGAGATGTCGCTCGAGAGGGCGACGACCTTGCTCACCTTGGTTCCCGAAGCCACCGCGACCTCGTACATCGTGACGGTGGGACCGCGGTGCGCCCCCACGACCTGGGCGTCGACGCCGAACGTGTGCAGTGTCCTCTCGAGTGCGGCCAGCGTGTCCTTCTCCGCGCGCGAGTCCGCGTTGGAGGGAGGCGCCGTCCGGAACAGGTCCAGCGGGGGAAGCTGGTACGGCCCGAACGGTGTCCTGACGGTTCGCGAACGAGAGCCGCTCGTCGCCGGCAGCGCCGGCTCGGAGGGGAACGCAGGGTCCTGAGGGACCGACGCGACCGTCTCGGTCTCGGCCTCGTGCCCGTCGTCCGCCTCGGGGAGGTGGATCACGTCGTCGGTGAGCCCGAACGCCTCGCGGAGCGACCATCGGCGGCGCGGCTTCGCGTGATCCGAGTCCTTCGCTCTCGCGGCCACCGGGTCGCGTTCGTCGCGCTCCTCTCGGAACGAGTCGAACTTCTCCTTGACGGCGGCGAACGGCGTGCCGGTGAAGATCAGCAGTCCGAGGCTCGCGAGCCCGGCGCACACGATCGCGGCACCGATCGGAGAGATGACCTTCGCGAGCGGCCACGCGGCGAGCGCCCCGATCGCCCCACCGGCCTCGGACAGGCTCTCATCGCCCGTCCATCCCTCCGTGATGCTGGGGTTGCCGGCGAACAAGGAGATGAGGCCGAGGACGCCGGCGACGAGAACGGCGAACCCGACCGCCATGCGCACGCGGTCCTCGCGGCCGATGTCTCGCAGGAGCACGAACCCCCACCACGCACCGAGCACCGGGAAGGCGTAGGCGCCGATGCCGAAACTCCCGCGGATGAACCAGGTGATACCACGACCGACGACACCACCAGCCTCGAGCCACAGGGACAGGGCGGCGAGGAGCGATAGGACGATCAGCCCGATACCGAGGGCATCCCGCGCCCATGGCGACAGGACCGTCCTGACGGGGGTCTTGGACGGCTTCCTGCTCTTACTTCGGCTCTTCCGAGGGGCAGGCTTCTTGGAGGGACGCGAACGCGACCCGCTGCCCCCGGACCTCCGGGAGGGGGAAGTCTTCGTTGCCATGTGCGGACAAGCATGACTGCTGAGGCGGACGCTTCAAGGACCCTGAGGGTCAGACCTCCATGATCACGGGCAAGATCACGGGCTTCCGTTGGGTCGCCTCGTTGAAGTACCGCTTGAGGACGCGACGGACGTTCTGCTGCAACGCGGACGGGTCGGTCACCCGAGCGTCCGCCGACTCCTTCACCGCCTCGATCACGCGCAGGCGGCCCTCCTCCAAGATGTCGGCTGAGGACTCCTCGTGCACGAAGCCGCGGTTCACGAGGTCGGGGCCGCCCACCAGCTCGCCGGTCTGCGAATCGACGATGATGACCACCACGACCACCCCGTCGGCCGAGAGCTTCCGCCGGTCCCGGAGCACCTCCCCACCCACGTCGCCGATCCCGAGACCGTCCACGAACGTCATCCCCGCCTGGATGCGGTCGACGTGGCGCACCTCGTCGGCGACCTCCACGACATCACCGTCCTCGCAGACGAGCGTCCGCTCGGGCGGGATGCCGACCTCATGGGCCAGGCGCGCGTGATGCTGCAGGTGTCGGCGCTCGCCGTGGACCGGGATGAACCACCGCGGCCGGACCAGCGAGAGCATCAGGCGTAGCTCCTCCTGCGCTGCATGTCCGGAGGCGTGGACCGGATCGGACGGCATGTGGAGCACGTCGGCGCCCGTCCGGTAGAGGGAGTCGACGACGCGATGGATCGCAGGCTCGTTCCCGGGGATCAACGACGACGACAGGACCACGGTTTCGCCGGGGCCGATCGTGACCCACTTGTGCTGTCGTTGCGCCATCAGCGAGAGGGCCGAGTAGGGCTCCCCTTGCGAGCCGGTGCAGATCACCACCACACGGCCGGGATCCAGTCGGTCGATCTCCGAGATGTCGACGACGTCGTTGTCGTCGACGTGCAGGTGACCGAGTCGCCGTGCGGCATCGACGGACTTCAGCATGGAGCGTCCGAGGAACGAGACGACCCGTTCGTTCGCGCGCGCGGCGTTCACGATCTGCTGCACGCGATGGATGTGGCTCGAGAAGCAGGCCGCGACGACGAGGCCACCGGCGTTCTCGACGATGTCGAGCAGGACCGGCCCGACGGTGCGCTCGCTGACGGAGTACCCAGGCTCCTCCGCGTTCGTGGAGTCGGAGAGCAGCAGATGGACGCCCTTGCCGCGGCCCGCCTCCTGGGCCAGGCCGTGGAGATCGGTGGCCCTGCCGTCGAGCGGGGTCTGGTCGATCTTGAAGTCGCCCGTGTGGAGGATCGAGCCGAACGGCGTGTCGACGACCACGGCCATCCCATCGGGGATCGAGTGGGTGACGCGGAGGAACCGCATCGTGAACGGGCCCGTCGACGCCTGCTCGCCCGGCGAAACGGTCATGAGATCGACGAGGTGCTCGACCTCGTGCTCCTCGAGTTTGCCCTGCAGCAGCGCGAGCGTGAACGGCGTGCCGTAGACCTCGAGACGGCGGTCGATGTCGCGGAGC
>CBHFMJ010000103.1:0-8036 GCA_965994715.1 uncultured bacterium
CCGGGCCCGGAACCGGTCGCGGACGACGCCGTCCTCTCCCTTCGTGGCGAGCCCGGCTTCGACCAGCGTGTCGGGACCGAGGTCCTGCGCGAGGCGCCGGAGCAGGAAGTCCGGATAGCCCGGCGCGTAGCCGATCCCGAACGCGGCCAACGACTCGGGCGACAGGCCACGCTCCTTCACGTAGGCGCGCGCATCCTCCGCCTCTCGTCCGTCGAGCAGCATCCGCTGGTAGAGCTTCGCGGCCTCCTCGTTCGCGTGGAACAGCGCGTTCCGCCGCGCCGCCGCACGCCGCTCGGCGGCCGTGTCGCCTTCGTAGCGCAGCGTGACGCCGGCCTGCTGCGCCAGCCGCTCGATCGCCTCCACGTAGGAGAGGCTTTCCAACTGGCGGACGAACTTGATCGCGTCGCCGCCCTCACCGCAGCCGAAGCAGTAGAAGACCCCCTTCGCGGGCGACACGCTGAACGACGCGGTCTTCTCCTGATGGAAAGGACACAGTCCCGAGAGCGAGTCGTGCCCGGTCTTCTTCAGCGTGAGGTACTGGGAGACGAGCGCGACGATGTCGGTGCGCTCCTTGACGGCGTCGATGTCCTCCTGCCTGAACCTGCTCATGTGCTCGTGGCCATGCCCTTACCCCTGGTCGTGCAGCCACCCATGGGGAAGGAAGAGTTGCTCGTACGTCCGGATCGCGTACCGGTCCGTCATGCCGGAGATATAGTCGGCCACGCGGACCGGCAGATCGCCCGGCGCCCGATGGTACTCCTCGGGCAGGTCATCGGGGTGATCCAGGAAATGCTGGAACAGCTCCCGGATGAGCCGGGTGGCCCGCGCGTGTTCCCCCTGCGTGTCCTCACGGAGGTAGACCTGCTCGAACATGAAGTCGCGGAGCCCGTCCAGCGCGGCGAAGACCGGCTTCGTAAGCTGCACCTCCGGCTGGTCCTCGCTCGCCGCGACGAGATCCGTGACCAGCGTGTTGATCCGGGCGGAGTGCGTCGCGCCCAGGACCTTCATCGGCCCACCCGGGAGCTCGGCCTCGGTCAGGACGCTGGCCCGGAGCGCGTCGTCCACGTCGTGATTCAGGTACGCGATCCGGTCGGCGAACCGCACGATCTGCGCCTCGAGCGTGGAGGGGGGCGGCATCGACCAGGGGTGGTTCACGATCCCGTCACGCACCTCCCACGTGAGGTTCAGCCCCTCGCCGTCGTTCTCGAGGTGATCGACGACCCGCAGCGACTGCTCCGAATGCCGGAACGGCCGGCCGAGGAACGGGGTTAGCGCCTGCTCCCCCAGGTGCCCGAACGGTGTGTGCCCGAGATCGTGCCCCAGGGCGATGGCCTCCGCGAGGTCCTCGTTCAGCCGGAGCGCGCGGGCTGCCGTCCGAGCGATCTGTGAGACGTCGAGCGTGTGCGTGAGCCGCACCCGATAGTGGTCGCCTTGCGGCGAGAGGAACACCTGCGTCTTGTGCTTCAAGCGCCGGAACGCCTTGGCGTGCACGATCCGGTCGCGGTCGCGCTGATAGACGGTGCGGAGGTGGTCGTGCGGCTCGTCGCGCTCGCGTCCCTTCGTGGCCGACGCGAGCTGGGCGCGCTCGGAGAGCACCTGCAGCTCGATCTGTTCGGTTCGCTCACGGGGGGTCGTCACGGCCCCATGGTAGCCGTGACGAACGACAGGTCATCCGCGCAGCCGCGCCTCCGATGTTTGCGCGGTGAGTGCCTCCGGGTAGACGGTCCGCGAGTGGAACAGAGAAGGAGTGGAAGATGACAATGATGAAGAAGGCGATGCGGGCGGGCGCGAAGGCCGGGAAGAAGGCCCTCGCGACGGACGCTGGGCAGAGCGTGGTCGGGACCGTCGTCGACAAGGTCGAGGAGATCGTCGTCGACAAGGCGGACGACGTCGCCGATACGGTCAAGGCTCGTGCGGCCAAGGCAGGCGGCCGCTCACCGAGGAAGACGACCGCGCGGAAGAAGACCGCAGCTCGGAGATCGCCGGCGCGGAAGAAGACCACGGCGCGCAAGACCACGGGCCGGAAGAAGACGGGCGCCCGGAAGTCGCCGGCGCGGAAGAAGGCCACGGCGCGCAAGACCACGGGCCGGAAGAAGACGGGCGCCCGGAAGTCGCCGGCGCGGAAGAAGGCCACGGCGCGCAAGACCACGGGCCGGAAGAAGACGTCGGCGAAGAGGCGCTAGCCTCGCGAGTCAGCGCGAACTGCGCCTCAACGACCGCCTCGAAGTTGTCCGGTCAGGCCGTCAATGCCTTCCCGGGAGATCCCCGGTCGGATCCCGGCCGGATGCCGGTACCCACCCCGTGCGCTAGCGTGGGGCGACACCTCACGAGCGGAGAGGAGGACGGATGAAGACGAAGAAGGGGACGCGGACGGCGCACTTCGGCGTGCAGATCGTCGAGAACCCCAACGAAATCACGCTCTTCTTCGACGGGCATGATCTCCCGCCGATCCCCTTCAGCGCGAAGACGGGACAGAGCGGCAAGAAGGCTCACCGGAAGCTGAAGGGGATCCTCGACTCGGTCGAGGCGAAGGGCGAGATCAAGACCGCGACGAAGACGGCGGCGAAGGCCGTGAGCGAAGCGGTGAAGACGGTCTCCAAGGAGGCCGTGAAGGCCGTCTCCGACAGGACCGGCAACGGAAGCGACAAGTAGGAGCTACCCGCCGAACATCCGGTAATAGAGGTACGCGAACGTCTCGCGGACATACCCCTCGAGTCGCGTCTCATGCGACGTCGCCGCGGACTGCCATGTCGCGGAGGCGTGCCCGTCGATCCCCAGGTCCCCCGCCATCCGCTCCACGCGGGCGTTGTGCCACGGATCCGACACGAGGAACGCCGAGCGCATCCCGCCATCGCGCAGCACGGGTGCCGCGGCCTCGAGCGACTCGAACGTCGTGTGTCCCCGGGGCACAGGGATGATGGCTTCCGCCGGCACCCCGTGGTCCATCAGGTAGACCCTGCCCGCTTCTGCCTCGGTGGACCGGTCCCCCGGCTGCCCCGCTCCGAGGACGAGCACCCGCTCTGCCCTTCCCTGCTCGAACAGGAGCGCAGCGTGGTCCAGGCGGCCCGCGAACACCGGCGAGGGCTCCCCGTCGTACTGCGCCGCGCCGAGCACCAGGATCGCATCCGCTCGGTCGATCTCCGACGCGTCGTCATGGTGGGCGGCACGCCACACCACGATCGCGCATCCGGCGACGAAACCCAGCGACAGCAGGGCGACGAACGCGACGGTGGCCAGGACCGGGTGCCGACGGAGACCCCTCACCGACCAAGGCTAGCAACGCATCCTCGAAGGCTAGTCCGTACAGAGGATCGTCACGTTGGCAGTGAAGCCCACTGTCTGCCCCGCATCGACGACGGCCCGTTCCACCACCGATCGGGTATCGCCGACGGCGCCGATGACATAGCCGTCGTTCGCTGTCACCGGCAGGCCCTCGAAGCAGTCGACCGGAGCGACCATCAGGGCGGTCCCCAGCGGCTCCAGTAGCTGTTGGGTCAGGGCATCGAGGTCATCGGGATCGGCCGCGACGTCGATGACCGCGATCCACCGTTCCCCCTCCGCGGAGGGGGGGGCGGACGGCGGGGAGCCGGACGTCGTGGCGGCCGACGGCGTGGAGCTCCGCCCCCCTTCCGGATCGTCGGCGCAACCCGCCGGAGCCACCATCAGCGCGAAACCGGCCGCGATCAGCGTCGCCCGCATCCTCGGCCCCCTCACGGCGTCACGATCCAGCTGTTCGAAGTGTAGGTGGGAAGCATGGCGCGGAACTTGGCGATCGCGGCGCTCGCATCGGCGTCGCCGGGAAGATGCAGCAACGCCCCGAAGACGCCGGGACGGATCGCGAGAGGCGCGTCCCCGCTGTCGACGACATCCACGATGGACCCCGGATAAGCGCGCCTGATCACTCTCGCCACGGCCTCGGCTTCGGCCGCGGTCGGGAAGTCACCGACGATCACCGCGACCTCGTCATCGCCGGCCTCCGTGGCTCCGCTGAGCGCGGGGTGGTCTCCTCGGGGCGGCGCGTACGAACCCCCGGCCCGCCGGTCGGGATCGGCGACATCGATCGGATCGACCATCACGGCGCCGCACCCGATCGTCCGCATGCCGCCCGAAGACTCGACCTGGAGAAGGTGTCGACCGTGGGCCGGATCGGGGCGGTTCCAGACGAGCTGCCCGTCGAGCCGACCCGCGAGATACCGCTCGCCGTCGAGCCGTCGCGCGCGCGACGCCGCGCCGTCCTCGTAGCGCCAGAGCTCGAACTCCGGCGCCTCGGTCGACGCCGCTCGCGCACTGACCCGTATGAAATCGACGACGCCCGCGTGGGCGATCGGGGTACGGATCGTGACCCATCGGTCCGCTATGGCTTCGAAGTGGGTGAGCCGACGCCATCCCCTTCCGGAGAGGTTCGTTGCCCAGAGATCGCCCAGCCACTCTCCCTCGGGCACGCGATCGTCGGGCGGCGCCGACACCACCGCCGCGATCCGGCGATCGGAGAGGAACACGGGTGAGAACACCGTCGCCCCCCGGACCGGCACCGAGAGCTCATCCACCTCACCCGTCTCCGGGTCGCGGATCACGACGGCCGAACCCGTCGACCAGGCGAGCCTGCCGCCGGTCGACCACGTGGGATGAGAGGCCTCCGCCGTCTGCGGCACGACCTCCACGCCATCGCTCGTCACCGCGACGAGGTCGTCGTCGCCCGCCCGGTCGATGACGAAGGCGGTACCGATGCCCCTCCGGACGGCGACGTGTTTGATCGTGCTTCGCTCGAGTGACCCCACCAGCGCCTGCGGCGCCCCCTCCGAGGCCAGCCCTTCGCCGGACAGCGTGCGCCCGGCACCGACGGATACGAGCTGCCCACCCGCGACCGCCCAGACGCCTCGCCCCGAAACGAGCCCCGGCGCTCGTCCGGGGAATGCCAACAAGCCGGGGCAACCTCTCGGATCGGCCACCCGGGACGTGCTTACCGGTGAGCGACCGGCCCCCGCCGTGAGCAGGCCGGCCGTCGTCGACGCCATCACGACCGCCGCGATCACGAGTCTCCGCATCATGTCGACCTCCCTCAGTAGTCCGTGACGTATTGGAAGTGCATGGGATCCGGCGCCGAGTCCCAATTGAGACCCCAGAAGAAGCGATGGCCGGGGAAGCCTCCACGCCAGACGTCGGGGATGTACGTGCCGTAGTTGGTGCCGTCGCTGCCCTTGCCGTTCCAATGCGTCTGGAACCGCGGGTTCCGCTGCCAGTTCGTGTCGATCGCGGCTCCCCACGAGTGGACCGACCAGGACGTCGACCCCGCGATCAGCCGGCAGTTGTAGCCGCCGATCCCCGGGTACAGCGCCCCGTCGCGATGCGCGGCGTTGATGTGGTTGCGAACGTTGAAGCCGATGTTCCGCGCCAGATACGTGTGGTAGAAGACGTACTTCCCGGCCCCGAACGGATCCGTGTCCGCGTGCGGCCACCATGACCGGGCATTGTTGGCCTTGTCACTACATCGCGGGCCGAACACGTCGTTGAGGCCCGCGAGACCGCTCGGCCGCGGCGGGACTCCCGCATCCGAGTGGTCGTGCGTCCAATCGGAGAGATGGCCCGCGAGCGCAGACGACGCAGCGAACAACGTGATCGAGAGGACCACGGTCAGCGTGACCGATGCGGCTCGAGCGCTGCCGAGAAAGCGTGTCATGACATCCCCTCCTTCTCCTTCGCGGGGGAGGAGGGAGGACGCGCGACGCTATCCCATGGGCGAGGGCGGCACCGTGACGTACCTCACGACGACGTGGATGCCGATGCTCCGTGCGAAGGCTCGTCCCTGTCGCGGCTATCCGCGCTCGGAGATGAGGTGCTCGTCGAACCAGGCCTGTGTCCGGACGATCGCGTCGAGCGCGTGGGCCCGCTCCATCGGCACGTGCCCCTCGCGCGGGTAGACGACGAGCTCCACCTCGGTTCCGGAGGACGCGATCGCGTGGAACAGCTCCTCGGCCTGCCCGACGGGTGTACAGCGATCCTCCGCCCCCTGGATGATCAGCGTCGGTGTGGTGCACCGGCGAGCATGCGTGACCGGTGATCGCTCCATATATTGACTCGCCGGGTCGTTCCACTCCCCTCGCAGGATCGCCTGGTCGTACCACCACACCTCCGATGTCAGATGGAACGAGACGTAGTTCGAGACCACGGACATCGCGACGGCCGCGCGGAACCGATCCGTCTGCCCGACGGCCCAGCCCGCCATGTACCCGCCGTAGGACAGGCCCGCGATCCCGAGGCGGTCCGGGTCCGTGATGCCCTCGGCGATGCAGTGGTCGACGCCGGCCATGATGTCCCGGTAGTCGATCCCGCCCCCGTCTCCGATCACGCCTTGAGCGAACGCGTGGCCGCGCCCGATGCTCCCTCGCGGGTTCGGGAGCAAGCACGCGTAGCCGGTGGACGCGAGCAGCACCGCGCTCGGCTCGGAGTCGGAGAAGTAGGCGCCCCAGTTCCACGTGGGCCCGCCGTGCACGCACACGATCGTGGGGAGCGGCCCGCTGGTGCCCTGGGGCGTCATGAGGATCCCCTCGATCTCCGTGCCGTCCTCACCTTTCCAGGAGATCGTTCGCGAGTCCGGGAAGATGCGACCCTCGACGATGCGGTCGTTGAAGGTCGTGAGCCGCTCCCACGAGGCGGTCGCGTGATCGAACCGGGCGAGCTCAGGCGGGAGGGCGTGCGCCTGGTGGGTTGTCCAGACGTGGGTGCCGTCGCGCGAGACGGCGCAGGCGGGCGTCGTCACGGCGTCGCCGATGAAGGCATCGTCGCGCCACGGTTCCGAGTGTCGGCCGTCGAGGTGGAGCCGGCCGCAGGCGGTCCCGGTCCCGTCCGTGCGTCCGTACCAGAGGGAGTCGTCGTCGCACCACGAGGCGAGTCCGACCGTCTGCAGGTCGGGCGAGGGGTCGGCCGTGGTGCTGGTGGCGAGATCGATCACGACGATGGTGCCGGCGAGCAGACCGTGGTCGCTCGCGTAGCCCTCGACGACGATCGCCCGGGTGGCGTCGGGCGAGAGCGCCAGGCTTCCCGTCTGCCATGTGGGTTCGTAGATCGTCTCCGCCGTCCGGGTGTCGAGGGACAGGCGGGCCACGACCGACTGGTACCAGCCGGAGCCGGAGTGGTCCTCCGAGACGAGCGCGACGACGATGTCGTCGCCGTCCCAGTCGAATTCCCACACGCTGCGATCCTCCGGGCCGACCTCCTCGGCGCGGTTGGTCGCGAGATCGACGAGGAACAGGCGACGGCGCGCGTCGCCCGGGCGTCTCGGGCTCGGGTCGGGACGTGGAGTGGCGCCGTTGACCGCGCGGGCGCTCCAATCCAGGCCGTAAGTGCCGGGATCGGCCGCGAGGACGAGGAGGCGGGTGCCGTCGCTCGACCAGGCGACGCTCTCGGCGGAGCCCGTGAGGGTGGCGGCGAGACGGGGCGCTGCGGGGGTCCGGGTGGCCCGCATCGTGTACGGGAGCTGATGGCCCGGCGTGACCCGATCGGAGAGGAACGCGAGCTGCGATCCGTCCGGCGACCATGCGGGCGTCCGGTCGCTCCACGGCTCGGAGGTGAGCTGGACGGGCGGGTGGTGCCCATCGGTGTCGATCACGTAGAGGTCGCTCGGGACGAACGACCCCTCGTCGGCCACGGTGGCGTGGAGCGCGAAGGCGAGCCGGGTCTCGTCGGGCGAGAAGGCGAGCTCCGCTGGCGTACGGACGTCGAGGAGGAGCTCGGGGGTGGGTGTGTCTGCGCGTGCGTTCGGCGACATGGCGCGTATCTTCCCGGAGCCGGCGGGTTCCGTCGCGTTCCGGTCCCGGAAGCTCGTCGGATGTGCTCCGAGCTAGCCCTTCCGCGCCTCCCGGAGACGCCGCGCAGCTTGCCACGCCGTCCACTGCGAGCGGAACGCGAACCGATCCTCCTGCTCCTCGCCGCCCCGCGTCCACCGGAGCACGACCGAGACGTCGACGTCGGGCTCGAACGACTCGCGGAGCGGTTCCGGCACACGCTGCCCCGCCGCATCCACGACGTCGACCTCGGCG
>CBHFMJ010000104.1:0-8006 GCA_965994715.1 uncultured bacterium
GAGGACCTCCGGTCGGCCCTCCGCCGCCTCCACGAGCGGCTCGCTTGACGGCGCCGGGGGGCGACGCTAGCGTGAGCCTTCCACGAATCACAGGCATGTAAGTTTCCACAGCCACCGGGGCCGGTTGTGGAAAACCCCCTCTCCGGAGGTCACGACGGCGGCGCGAGACGGCTTCGTCCATCTGCACGTTCACTCCGAGTACTCGCTGCTGGACGGCGCGGCGAGGATCGAGGCCCCGGCCTCGAATCGAGCCGCGCCCACGATCTTCTCGGAGGCCCAGCGTCTGGCGATGCCCGCCGTCGCCGTCACCGACCACGGGGTCATGTTCGGTGCGCTCGGCTTCTACGAGACCGCGCGGGCGCACGGGATCAAGCCGATCCTGGGCGTGGAGGCCTACGTGGCGCCGGGGTCCAGGTTCGACCGGGAGCCGGGCGAGAACGAGGAGAAGTACCACCATCTGACGCTGCTCGCGCGGAACGAGACCGGCTACCGGAACCTGCTGCAGCTCGTGTCGGCTGCGCACCTCGAGGGCTTCTACCACCGCCCGCGGATGGACAAGCAGCTGCTCGCGGAGCACGCGGAAGGGGTGATCTGCCTGTCCGGTTGCCTGTCCTCGGAGCTGTCGAAGCTGCTGCTCGCAGGCCAGGACCAACGTGCTCGCGAGGCGGCCGCGGACTATCGCGACATCTTCGGGGCGGAGCACTACTGGATCGAGCTCCAGGACCACGGCCTGGCGGAGCAGGCGCGGGTGATGCCCCGGCAGGTCGCCCTCGCGCGCGAGCTGGGGATCGGGCTGGTGGCGACGAACGACCTCCACTACACGGCGGCGGCCGACGCGAAGCCGCACGACGTCCTCCTGTGCATCCAGCAGCAGAAGCTGCAGTCCGATCCGAAACGGCTCCGGTTCGACGCGGAGGAGTTCTACCTGAAGTCCCCGGAGCAGATGCGGGCGCTGTTCGCCGAGCTCCCCGAGGCCTGCGACAACACGCTCGCGATCGCGGACTCGGTGGATCTCGAACTGATCTACGGCGACGCGGCCGCTCCGGAGGATCGGTACCACCTCCCGCGGTTCGAGGCGCCGGACGGCGGAACGCTCGAGGACTACCTCCGGGACCTGACCCGCGCGGGCGCAGCCCAGCGCTACGGCGACCCACTGCCGCAGGAGATCCGCGACCGCCTGGACCTAGAGCTCGGCGTGATCCTCCGGATGGGGCTCGCGGGTTACTTCCTGATCGTGTGGGACCTGATCCGGTTCGCCCGCGAGCAGGGGATCCGCGTCGGACCCGGGAGGGGCTCGGCCGCCGGGTCCGTCGTGTCCTATTGCCTGCGCATCACCGACGTCGACCCGCTCCGCTACGGGCTGATCTTCGAGCGGTTCCTGAACGCCGAACGGATCCAGATGCCCGACATCGACATGGACTTCGACGAGCGCCGGCGCGACGAGGTGATCCGCTACGCGAGCGCGAAGTACGGCGCCGACCACGTCGCCCAGATCGTGACGTTCCAGACTATCAAGGGGAAACAGGGGATCCGCGACGCCGCCCGCGTGCTGGGCTTCCCACCGGCCGTCGGGGACCGGCTCTGCAAGATGTATCCGACTCCCGTGATGGGTCGCGACCATCCGATCGAGGAGGCGCTGAAGCTGTCGCCGGAGCTTGCCGTCGCCTACGAGCGCGAGCCGGAGGCGAAGGAGATCGTCGACACGGCGCGGGCGCTCGAGGGACTGCGCCGCGAGGACTCGGTGCACGCCGCCGGCGTCGTGATCGGCGACGCGCCCCTCGTGCGGTACCTGCCGCTGAAGCTGTCCAAGGATTCGCGGGACGACTCGAAGCGCATCGTCACCCAGTTCGACATGCACGGCGTCGAGAAGCTCGGACTGCTCAAGATGGACTTCCTCGGACTGCGCAACCTGTCGGTGATCGAGGACACCCTCCGGCACCTCCGGGCGCGGGGGACGGAGCTCGACATCGACCACGTGTCCCTCGACGATGCCGAGACCTACGCGATGCTACGGCGGGGTGAGACCACCGGCGTGTTCCAGATGGAGTCGGGCGGGATGCGGAGCCTGATCAAGCTCCTGGAGCCGGACCGGTTCGAGGACCTGATGGCGCTCGTGGCCCTGTACCGACCGGGTCCGCTGAACAACGGCCTGCACACCGAGTACGCCGAGCGCAAGCACGGCCGCAAGCCGGTGACCTACCCGCATCCGGACCTCGAGGCGATCCTGCAGGGCACCTACGGCGTGATGGTCTATCAGGAGCAGGTGATGCAGATCGCGGTGACGATGGCCGGTTTCTCGATGGGCGAGGCCGACACGCTCCGGAAGGCGATGGGCAAGAAGAAGATCGAGTACCTGATGCCCTTCAAGGAGCGGTTCGTGAAGGGTGCCGTGGACCGCGGCTACCCGGAGCGCTCGGCCGCGGACATGTTCGAGATGTTCGTCCCGTTCGCGGACTACGGCTTCAACGCCTCCCACGCGTGCGCGTACGGTCTGGTCGCGTACCAGACCGCGTACCTGATGGCGCACCATCCCGTGGCGTACATGGCGTCGATCCTCACGTCCGTGAAGGACGACAAGGATCGCAAGCCCTACTACCTCTATGCGTGCCGCGCGATGGGCATCGAGGTGCTCCCGCCGGACGTGAACGACTCCACGCTCGACTTCGCTCCCGCCGCCGACGACGACCAGGCGATCCGCTACGGGCTGTCCGCGGTACGCAACGTGGGCGACGCGGCCGTGGAGCAGGTGATGGAGGCGCGGGCCGCCAAGGGCAGGTTCGAGTCCTTCTCCGACTTCTGCCGGAAGGTCGACCCGTCCGTCCTCACGAAGCGCGCGCTCGAGTCCATGATCCTCGCCGGCGCCTTCGACTCCCTCGGGTACCGGCGCCGGGCCCTCCTGATCGGACACGACAAGGTGTCCGGTCCGATCGTCGCGGAGCGGAAGGCCGAGGCCGCCGGACAGTTCTCGCTCTTCGGCGGCGACTCGGACGTGGGCCAGATCGACGAGTCCGTCCTCGAGGGGGAGGAGTTCGACAAGCCGGAGCTCCTGCGCTTCGAGAAGGAGATGCTCGGCTCGTTCGTGTCGGACCATCCCCTGCTGGAGGTCGCGGACGACCTCCGGGCCCAGAGCACGCACGAGATCGGCGACCTCGAGGGCGCGGACGACGGAGAGCTGGTGACCGTCGCGGGGATCATCGGCGGTGTCTCTCGCAAGTACACGAAGCGAGGGGAGCCGTACGCGCAGTTCCGCCTCGAGGGCCTCTCCGCGGGTGTCGACGTCGTCGCGTTCCCCTCCGTCTACGAGGCGGACCCGGATCTGATCGCCGCCGATCGGATCGTGCTGGTGGTCGGGCGGATCGACCGGCGCGGCCGCGAGCTCCAGATCCGCGCGAACGACGTGCGCGAGCCGACCCTCTCGAGGTCGGCGCTGTCGGCGGGCGCGGAATCGGTCGTGATCGACCTCACGGCGGCGGCGTGCACGGACGCGGTGCTGTCCAAGATGGCCGAGCTCCTGCGGTCCAGGCCCGGCTCGGCCCCGGTCCGGGTCCGGTTCCATTCGATCGACGGCGTCCGCCCGCTCGAGATGGGCGAGTTCCTTGTCGATCCGTCCGGACTGATGGGGGAGCTGGCCGGCCTGCTGGGCTCGGGCGCCGCCCGCGTCGAACGCGTCACCTGAACCCGACGCCGAGGCCGCACGGACCGATCGCCCGATGGCGCAGGCCACTATCGTGCTGGCGTGTTCGAGGTGATCCCCGCGATCGACGTCAAGGACGGGGTGCTCGCCCATCTGACGCCGACGGGTTTGATGCGGATCGACGCGTTCGACGGCGACCCGGTCGCGGCGGCGGCCGCGATGGTCGAGGCGGGCGCAACCCGGTTGCACGTCGTCGACATGGATCTCGCGTTCGACGGCGAGTCACGGAACCTCGACGTCGTGTCGGCGATCGTCTCCCTCCGGGTTCAGGTGCAAGCAGGCGGAGGTGTGCGAACGGCCGACGAGGTCGATGCCCTCCTCTCCGTGGGCGTCGCGCGCGTCGTGCTCGGATCCGCGGCGCTCGCGGACGAGGTCCTGACACGGGAACTCCTCGGGGTGCACGGGCCGCGGCTGATCGTCGGGATCGAGGTCGGTGACGACGGCACGATCCGATCGCGGGGTCGCGACCCCGTCGACCTGCCGCTGATGGAGACGCTCGGATGGCTCTCGGCCGCCCGAGCCCACGGGTTCCTCGCCACGGCCGTTGCCAGAGTGGGTTCGTCGATCGGGCCGGATGTCGGAGTCGTGGAACGGGTCGTGCGCGCCGGACGCCCGGTGATCGCCGCGGGAGGGATCCACACCGTCGACGACCTCCGAGCCCTCCGGGCGGCAGGCGCGTCGGGTGCGGTGGTCGGGCGAGCCGCCCTCGAGGGCACCCTGGATCTCGCCGACGCTCGCTCGGCCCTCGCCTGAGCGACCACGTCTAGACTCGCCGCCCCATGGGCTTCCTCACCGACCTCGTCGACCGGCTGCGACAGGACCTCCGCGAGCATCCGCTCGACGATGCGACGCTGATGGCCCGCGCCGCGGCCATGCCACCCACGAGGAACTTCGAGGGTGCGCTCCGGGGAGCGACGCCGCCCGCGCTGATCGCGGAGGTGAAGCGCGCGTCCCCCTCCGCCGGGGCGATCGCGAAGGACGCGAGCGCGAGCGCGCTGGCCCGCGGCTACGAGGCGGGCGGTGCGGCGGCCGTGTCCGTCCTCACCGAACCTCGCCACTTCCAAGGATCGCTCGCGGATCTGCAGGCGGTCCGATCGTCCGTGTCGATCCCCGTGCTCCGCAAGGACTTCGTCGTGCACCCCGCACAGGTCATCGAGTCGCGCGCATCGGGAGCGGACGCGGTCCTGCTGATCGTGGCCGTGCTCACGGATGCCGAGCTTCGGGCGCTCCTGGAAGCGGCGGCGGACCTCGGGCTCGGGACCCTCGTCGAGACGCATTCGGACGAGGAGCTCGGGCGCGCACTCGAGACGGAAGCGCCGGTGATCGGCGTGAACGCCCGCGATCTCGAGACGCTCGACGTGGATGTCGAGGGCGCGCTCGCACGTCTCGAGGGGCTGCCGACAGATCGCGTGGGCGTGCTCGAGAGCGGCGTCTCGACCCGTGGGCACGTGGACGCCGCGCTCGCCGCCGGAGCGTCTGCCATCCTGGTGGGGGAAACCCTGATGAGGGCGGAGGACCCCGCCCGCGCCGTACGGAAGCTGCTGTGGAGGGAACTGCGCACGTGACGATCGCCGCCACGCTCCCCGATGAACGCGGTCGGTTCGGCACCTACGGCGGGCGCTATGTCCCCGAGGTGCTGATCCCCGCGCTCGATGAGCTCGCCGAGGCGTGGGCGGAGCTCCGCGAGGACGCCGGCTTCCGAGGGGAGCTCTCGACGCTCTCGGAGACCTTCGTCGGCCGTCCCACACCGATCACGCGAGCTGACCGCCTCTCCGGACAGCTCGGCTATGAGATCTGGCTGAAGCGAGAGGATCTCGCGCACACGGGCGCGCACAAGATCAACAACGCTCTCGGACAGGCGTTGCTCGCGAAGCGGCTCGGGAAGGAGCGGATCATCGCCGAGACCGGCGCCGGGATGCACGGCGTCGCCACCGCGACCGCCTGCGCCCTGCTCGGGCTCCCGTGCGTCGTGTACATGGGGGAGGAGGACACGCGCCGGCAGGCGCCGAACGTCTCGCGGATGAAGCTCCTCGGCGCCGAGGTCGTCCCGGTCACGGCGGGCTCGAGAACCCTCAAGGAGGCGGTGAACGAGGCGCTCCGGGACTGGGCGGCGTCGGTCCGGACGACCCACTACATCATCGGCTCCGTCGTGGGGCCGCACCCGTTCCCGGTGCTCGTGCGCGATCTCCAGCGCGTGATCGGCGACGAGGCGCGCCCTCAGTTCGGCGACGCGACCGGAGACGCCGACCCCGACGTGGTCGCGGCCTGCGTGGGTGGCGGCAGCAACGCGATCGGGATGTTCACCGCGTTCGTGGGCGCCCCGGGGATCCGGTTGATCGGCGTGGAGGCCGGAGGCCGCGGCTCCGGGCTCGGCGAGCATTGCTCGTCGCTGACGCAGGGACAGCCCGGGATCCTGCACGGCGCGATGAGCTACCTGCTCCAAGACGACGACGGCCAGGTCGCGCGGACCCATTCGATCTCGGCCGGGCTCGACTACCCCGGGGTGGGACCGGAGCACGCCTACCTCCGCGACGCTGGGCTCGCCGAGTACGTGAGCGCCTCCGACGAGGACGCCCTCGACGGGTTCCAGGCGCTCTCCCGGAGCGAAGGCATCATCCCCGCGCTCGAGCCGGCGCACGTGATCGGGTGGCTGCTGCACCGTCCGCTGGAGCCGGGTACGTCGGTCCTCGTGTGCCTGTCCGGGCGCGGCGACAAGGACCTCGACACGGTGCGTGCGAACCTCGGGAGCTCCTAGATGGGCCGGCTCGAGGATGCGCTGCGGGCCCGGCGCGACGCCGGGGGACACGCGTTCATCCCGTACGTGACCGGCGGGTACCCGGGCGTGGACGCCGGCCTCCTCCGCCGGCTCGCGGCCGCCGGAGCGGATGCGATCGAGGTCGGCATCCCCTTCTCCGATCCCGTGATGGACGGAGGCGTGATCCAGGAGGCCTCGGCGGAGGCCCTGCGTGCGGGCGCGCGGCCCGGTGACGTGCTCGCCACGATCCGCGAGGCTGGGATCGAGGTCCCCGTCGCGATCATGACGTACGTGAACCCGGTGGTGCGCCACGGGATCTCGTCTTTCCTCGACAAGGTCGTGGCCGCAGGGGTCGCCGGCGTGATCGTTCCGGACCTACCCGTCGATGAGTCGAGCGAGCTCGGGCGGGAGTCCGCCGCCCGCGGCGTCGACGCCGTGCTCCTGGCGGCGCCGGGGACCGACGAGGAGCGCATGTCGGAGATCGGCCGGGGTTCGCGCGGCTTCGTCTACTGCGTGGCCGCGTACGGCGTGACCGGCGCCCGTGACCGCGTGGAGGAGACCGCGGGGGCGGTGGTCGCCACGCTCCGCCCCCACACGGACCTCCCGTTGCTCGTGGGCGTCGGGATCGGCACCCCCGGTCAGGCCGCGGAGGTGTGTGCGTTCGCGGACGGCGTGGTCGTGGGGAGCGCGCTGATGCACAGGATCGTGGGCGGGGACGTCGAAGGGGCGATCCAGCTGGCGACCGCGTTCCGCGAGGCGATCCCCTCCTGAGGCATCTCCGCCTCCCGGTGTGGACGTATGCCCTTGCGGACACGGCGGCGGCGATTGGCCAACCGTGGCCGCGATGTGATAGTCACATCCAATCTCGGGAGACCGAGGAGAAGGGGGGCTCCATGAAGCACCGCATATGGTTCAAAGCGCTCGCCCTGGTGGCAGTGCTCACGATCGTCGCGACGGCGTGTGCCGACGACGGCGGCGGCGGCGGCGACGGAGGGACGGGCGCCGGCGAGGTCGACTGTGCCACCGTCGAGTTCGGATGCGTCGAGGTAGGCGCGGACGAGCCGATCAACCTGGGCGCCGCGCAGGTGATCAGCGGGGCGGATGCCTCGCTCGGTCAGGACCAGGTGAACGCGCTCGAACTCGCGATCGACTATCTCGACGAATCGTTCGACCAGACCCCGGGCACGCTGCTCGAGCACCCGGTCGAGCTCACGGTCGAGGACGAGCTGTGCTCGGCCGAAGGCGGGCAGACGGCGGGCACGGCGCTCGCCGCCGACACCTCGAGCGTCGCGGTGGTCGGAACGAGCTGCTCGAGCGCGGCGCTCGGCGTCGCGGACACGATCCTCGGCGACAAGGGCATCACGCTCATCTCGGGCTCCAACACGAGCCCGGCGCTGACGGACCCCGAGCTGCACAACCCGTTCTACGCCCGGACCGCTCACAACGACCGGATCCAGGGTGCGATCGGTGCCGAGTTCGCGCTGGGCGATGACCTCGGTGCGACCACGGCGGCGACGATCGCGGACGAGAGCCCCTACACCCAGGGACTCGTCGGTG
>CBHFMJ010000105.1:0-7818 GCA_965994715.1 uncultured bacterium
GGCATCGAGAAGAACACCGAGTACCGCACCTGGGTGCAGGGCGTCGCGTACGTGACCCGCGCCGACTACCTCTCCCCGTTCTTCAACGAGCTCGCGTACTGCCTGTCGGTGGAGCGGCTCCTCGGGATCGAGGCACCGCCCCGCGCGCAGGTCCTCCGCGTGCTGCTCTGCGAGCTGAACCGGATCGCTTCGCACCTGGTGTGGGTGGCGACCGGCGGGATGGAGCTCGGCGCCGTCTCCGTGATGCTCTACGGGTTCCGTGAGCGCGAGCTGATCCTCGACATCTTCGAGGCTGTCACCGGGCTCCGCATGAATCATTCGTTCATCCGGCCTGGCGGCGTGATCATGGACCTGCCGCCGGACGGTGCCCGGAGGATCGCGAAGTTCCTCGACACGATGCCCGCGCGGATCGACGACTACGAGCGGCTGCTGAACGACAACCCGATCTGGCTGGAGCGCAACGTCGGCGTGGGGATCCTGTCTGTGGAGGACGCGCTCGCGTTCGGCGTGACCGGTCCGCTCCTGCGCGCGGCCGGGATGCCGGTGGACCTCCGCAAGGACGAGCCGTACAGCGGCTACGAGACCTACGACTTCGACGTGCCCGTGCGGACGGAGGCGGATTCGTACGCGCGGTACCTGGTCCGGATCGCGGAGATGCGTGAGTCGCTGCGGATCGTCGAGCAAGCGCTCGAGCGCCTCCAAGAGCCCGGCCCCGTGATGGTCGAGGACCCCAAGGTCGGCTGGCCGGTGAAGCTCTCGGTGGGGCCCGACGGGATCGGCAACGACGAGGCGTACCTCCACCACATCATGGAGGAGTCGATGGAGGCCCTGATCCATCACTTCAAGATGGTCACCCAGGGCGTCCGCGTCCCCGAGGGCGAGGTCTACACGACCGTCGAGTCCCCCCGGGGAGAGCTCGGCTACTACGTCGTCTCCGCCAACGAGTACCGGCCGTACCGCGTGAAGATCCGCGACCCGTCGTTCGTGAACCTCCAGGCCGTGCCCACGATGGTGGAGGGCGGCCTGATCGCCGACGCGATCGCGGTGATCGCCTCCCTCGACCCAGTGATGGGGGGCGTCGATCGCTGATGCCGATCTTCGAAGGCCCGCTGCTGGATGAGGCGAAGGAGATCCTTCGCCGCTACCCCGAGGGGCGGGAGCGCTCGGCGATCATGCCGCTGCTCTACCTGGCGCAGTCCGTCGAGGGGCACGTCTCCCGCGACGGCCTCCGCGAGGTGGCGGAGCTCCTCGGCCGCAGGACGGCCGAGGTGGAGGCCGTCGCCACGTTCTACACGATGTACCGCCTGCGCCCGACCGGGACCCACGTCGTGAGCGTGTGCACGAATCTCGCCTGCATGCTTCGCGGCGGCCGGGACGTCCTCGACGCCGCGCACGAGGCGGCCGGGATGCGTCACGGCGAGGAGCGGTCGGACGACGGGATGTTCACGGTGCACGAGGAGGAGTGCCTGGGCGTGTGCGACTTCGCCCCCGTCGCGCAGGTGAACTTCGCGAACCACGACCGGGTCACGCCAGAGCGCATGCGGGAGCTGATCGCGGGGCTGCGCGCCGGCTCCGTTCCGGAGCCGTCGCGCGGACCCGCGATGGACAGCTTCAAGGCCGCGTCGCGCGTGCTCGCCGGGCTGGAGGAGGTGCCGGCATCGTGACCGTCACGTTCGAGCGCCGGCTCACGCGGGACTGGGACGACCCCGGCGTGATCGGCATCGACGGCTATCGAGCCAAGGGTGGGTACGAGGCGCTGAAGAACGCCCTCACGAAGGAGCCCGCCGCGATCATCGACACCGTCAAGGCCTCGGGCCTGCGTGGCCGCGGCGGCGCCGGCTTCCCCGCGGGCGTGAAGTGGTCGTTCGTCCCGACGACCACCGGCAAGCCGACGTACGTGGTCACGAACTTCGACGAGTCCGAACCGGGGACGTGCAACAACCGGGAGCTCGTGGATCGCGACCCGCACCGGCTGCTCGAAGGCACCGCGATCGCCGCGCTCGCGATCGGATGCCGCACCGCGTTCATCTACGTCCGGGGCGAGTACCTGGCGCAGAGCCTCGTCCTCAGGACGGCGATCGGGGAGGCGTACGAGGCGGGCTTCCTCGGGACCGGGATCGCGGGGAGCGACGTCGACCTCGACATCGTGCTGCATCGCGGCGCCGGCGCCTACATCTGCGGCGAGGAGACCGCGCTCCTGAACTCCCTCGAAGGGTTCCGTGGGCAGCCGCGCCTCCGGCCACCCTTCCCGGCGGTGGAGGGGCTGTACGCGTCACCGACCGTGATCAACAACGTGGAGACGCTGATGAGCGTCCCCGACATCATCCTCCGCGGGCCCGAGTGGTTCCGCGAGCTCGGCACCGAGAAGTCCCCGGGCACCAAGCTGTTCACGATCAGCGGCAAGGTGGAGCGTCCGGGCAACTACGAGCTCCCACTCGGCACACCGCTCCGGGTGCTCCTCGAGGACGTGGCCGGAGGCGTCCTGGGCGGGCGGTCGCTGAAGGCGTGGACCCCCGGCGGGTCGTCGACGCCTCTGCTCACCGCGGAGCACATCGACACGCCGCTCGACTACGAGTCCGTGGCCGCGGCGGGTTCGCTGCTGGGGACGGGGGCGGTCATGGTCCTCGACGACACGGACTGCGTGGTCGACGCCGCCCAGCGGATGACGCGCTTCTACGCCAACGAGTCCTGCGGGAAGTGCACGCCGTGTCGCGAGGGCACCTGGTGGGCGGAGCGTGTGCTCGGGAGGATCGCCGAGGGCTACGGCCACCCGGAGGACCTGCCGGTGATGCGGGACATGGGGAAGCACATCATGTTCCGCGCGTTCTGCGCGCTCGCCGACGGCGCCGCGGCGGTGATCGAGTCGAGCCTGAAGCACTTCTCCGAGGAGTTCGAGGAGCACGTGCAGCTCGGCCGGTGTCCGCTGCGTGTCGAACACGAGGTGGCGGTGTGAGCGGGCAGATCCGGGGGGCCTGGGGGGCCTACGAGCGAGGCGCTGAGCGCAGAGAGGAACGGATGTGATGCCGAGCGGCGGCCCCTCGAAGGAAGACGTGACGCTAGCGATCGACGGCAAGGAGGTCACCGTTCCGGCGGGCGCGCTGATCATCCGGGCCGCGGAGCAGCTCGGCATCGAGATCCCGCGGTTCTGCGATCATCCGCTGCTCCGGCCCGCCGGCGCGTGCCGGCAGTGCTACGTCCGGATCGACGGGCAGCCGAAGCTCGCGACGTCCTGCACGGTGCCGGTGGCGCCCGGCATGAGCGTGCACACGCAGGCGAGCGACGACGAGGTGGCCGACGCGCAGCGCGCGAACCTGGAGTTCCTCCTGCTGAACCATCCACTCGACTGCCCGATCTGCGACCGAGGTGGGGAGTGCCCCCTCCAGGACCAGGCGCTCGCGTACGGTCCCGGCGACAGCCGCTTCCGGGAGGCGAAGCGCGTCTTCAAGAAGCCGATCCCGTTGTCTCCATTGGTGGCGCTCGATCGGGAGCGATGCGTCCTGTGCGCCCGCTGCACGCGGTTCTGCGACGAGATCTCGGGCGATCGGTTCCTCGAGCTCTACGCGAGGGGAGCCGGGGAGCGGGTCGCGATCGCGGCGGGCGAGGATTTCCGGTCTCCGTTCAGCGGGAACACGGTCCAGATCTGCCCCGTGGGGGCACTGACGTCGGTTCCCTATCGGTTCGCCGCCCGGCCGTTCGACCTCACGTACGGGGACTCGGTCTGTCCGCATTGCTCCGCCGGCTGCAACCTCCGGGTGGACCTCCGGCGCGGGGAGGTCGTCCGGCACCGCGCCCGCGACGAGTACGAGGGGAACGACGCCTGGCTCTGCGCCAAAGGTCGGTACGCGTTCCGGTTCCCGGACTCGCCAGAGCGGGTCACGACGCCGTTGATCCGCGACCACGGATTGGAGCCCGCCTCTTTCGGGGAGGTTCTGACCTCGATCGCCGGCTGGGTCGAGGGCGCGCGGGTCGGGATGCTCACCGGCGGGCGCCTGATGGACGAGGACTACTACGCGCTGTCCAAGCTCGCGCGCACGGTCTTCCGGACGAACGACCTCGATCACCGGCGTGATCACGGTGCCGGGTTCGTCGAAGGCGCGATCGCGGGAGGCGGGATGCCCGTCACGTACCGGAACGTCGAGGAAGCGAAGGTGATCCTCGTCGCCGGCCTCGATGCCGAGCAGGAGGTGCCGATCCTGCATCTCCGGCTGCGGAAGGCCGCGGTACGCGGCGCGCGGATCTTCGTGCTTCATCCGCGGTGGACGCGGCTGTGGGACGTCGCCGAGCACATCCTCTGCCGTCCGGGCGACGAAGCATGGCTCCTGGAGAAGGAGGAGGGTCGGCACCGTCCTGAGATCGATGCCGTCGCCGACGCGTTGCGGGAGGGGGGAGATGGCGGGCTCGTGATCGCCGGGCCGCGGCTCGCCGACCATCCCCAGGCGGTCGATCGGGCGCGGACGCTCGCCTCGGACCCGGGGGCCCGGTTCGCCTACGTGACCCGGCGCGCGAACGACCGCGGCGCGCTCGTCGCCGGCGTCCACCCGGGGCTCCTCCCGAACGGCCGCTCGTCCGTCGACGAGGATCGTGCCGAGGTCGAGAACGTCTGGGGGCCGCTCGACATCCCGGACCGGGGTCGCGACTGGCGCGGGATCCTGGAGGCGGCGGCGAACCGCGAGATCGACGTGCTGTTCCTGATCGGCGTGGACCCGCTCCGGGACTACCCGGATGCGGCGCTCGCCCGCCGGGCCCTGGAGAACGTGCCGCGCAAGGTGGTGCAATCGCTCGAGCTCGGCTCCCTCGCCCGCTATGCGGACGCGTTCCTTCCTGCAGCCGCCTTCCTCGAGAAGGAGGGGCACGTGACCACGTGGGAGGGTCGAGGCCAGCGCATCCAGCGCGTTCGAGACCCGCTCGGGATGTCCCGGCCCGACTGGGAGATCTTCGCGAGCCTCGCGCTCGCGTGCGGCGGTGACCTGGGGTTCGAGACGCTGGACGAGCTCCACCAGGAGATGGGGTCGCTCCTCGCCCCGCGAACGGCACGCCCCCCCGCCGTGGTCGATACGGGCGCTGCGCCGACCCCCGTCGAGGACGGCGAGCTCCTGCTCTTCACGTACCCACTCCTCGTGGACGAGGGCCGACTCTCCGACGGTGCCGATGAGCTGAAGGCAGCCCTCGCCGACCCGCCGTTCGTGGAGATCCATCCGGAGGACGCAGGCACAGCTGGCATCGACGACGGGGCCGACGTGCGGCTCATCACCGCGGCCGGCGAAGCGACCGTGTCGGCTCGCGTCACCGAGCACGTGACGCAGGGATCGGTCTTCGTCCCGTTCAACCAGTCCGGGTTCGCCGCGAACACACTGCTCCAGGGCCGCTTCTCGATCGCGGCCACCCTCGAGGCCGTCGACACACCCGCGGAGGAGGATCCGGTCGAGGTCGGTGCGAGGGGTGCGACCTAGGTGGACTGGCTCGACTGGCTTCTGCTCGTCGCCCGCGTCGTGCTCGTCTTCTTCGGGCTGCTGATCTCCGTGCTGCTCTACATCTGGTTCGAGCGGAAGGTCATCGCCGACCTCCAGACACGGAAGGGCCCGATGCGCGCGGGGCCGCGCGGGATCTTGGTCACGCTCGCCGACGGGATCAAGCTCTTCTTCAAGGAGGGCATCGTCCCGACGAACGCGGACAAGCCGATCTACCTGCTCGCCCCCGTCCTCGCGATGTTCCCGGCCTTCCTCGCGTTCAGCACGATCCCCTTCGGAGACGAGATCACGCTGTTCGGTCGGGAGATCCCACTGCAACTCGTCGACCTCGACATCGGCATCCTCTGGGTCCTCGCGATGACCTCGATCGCCGTCTACGGGGTGGTGCTCGCGGGATGGGCCAGCGGGTCGAACTATCCGCTCCTCGGCGCCGTGCGCTCGACCGCGCAGATGATCTCCTACGAGGTGGCGATGGGGCTCTCGCTCGTCGCCGTGTTGATGTACAGCGGTCACCTCTCGCTCTCGGAGATCGTTGCCTCGCAGGATCGCGTCTGGAACGTGGTCCCGATGTTCCCGGCGTTCGTGGTCTACCTGATCTGCGGGATCGCCGAGACGAACCGGCCGCCGTTCGATCTCGCCGAGGCCGAGACGGAGCTCGTCGCCGGCTTCCACACCGAGTACTCGGGGATCACGTTCGCGATGTTCTTCCTCGGCGAGTACGTCGCGACCGTGACGGTCGCGGCGATCGGCGTGACGCTGTTCCTCGGGGGATGGCGAGGACCGGCGCCGGACTTCCTTCCCGCCCTCTGGCCGTTCCTCTGGTTCCTGCTGAAGGTCACGCTCGTGATCTACCTGTTCGTCCTGATCCGCGGCACGCTCCCGCGGGTCCGCTACGACCGGCTGATGGCGTTCGGCTGGAAGGTCCTGATCCCCTTCGGCCTCATCTGGGTGCTCGTCACCGGTGCGATCGTGGTGCTTCCCACGGAGCTCGAGCTCGATCGGGGGACCGTGTTGACGTGGGCCGGGGTTGCGCTCGGCGCGACGCTGCTCCTGTCGTTCCTGCCGATCGGCCGCGCGTCGAGACGTGAGGAGGTGTCCCGATGACGGACGAGCCGCGCCGCGAGCGGAACTTCCTCGCGGACACGGGCGCCGTGCTGAAGGGCATGGCGACCGTCTTCAAGCAGACGTTCCGTCCCGACGACACCGAGGAATACCCGAAGGTGATCGCGGAGATCCCGGAACGCGCGCACACCGGCCGCCACCGGCTGAACCGGCACGACGACGGATTGGAGAAGTGCATCGGATGCGAGCTCTGCGCGTTCGCCTGTCCCGCCGACGCCATCTGGGTGGAGGGGGAGGACAACGATCCCGAGCACCCGACCTCGCCCGGGGAGCGCTACGCGAAGGACTACCAGATCAACTACCTGCGCTGCATCATGTGCGGCCTCTGCGTCGAGGCCTGTCCCACGCGCGCGCTGACCCTCACCGGCTACTTCGAGATGGCCTACACCTCGCGTGAGGACGCGATCCTCACGAAGGAGCAGCTCCTGGAGCCGCCCCCGGAGCTCGGCACCACCCCGGGGGCGAAGGAGGGCCTGTAGGGGTGCCGCTCGACAACGTCGTGTTCTTTGTGTTCGCGCCGATCTCGGTGGCGTCGGCCGTCGGGATGCTCCTGATGCGCAACGCCGTGCACGCCGCCCTGTTCCTCGTGGTGAACTTCTTCTGCCTCGCTGTCTTCTTCCTGATCCTGGACGCGCCGTTCCTGTTCGCCGTCCAGATCATCGTGTACGCCGGCGCGATCATGGTGCTCTTCCTCTTCGTGATCATGCTCCTCGGCGTGGATCGGGGGGACGATCTCCGCGAGCGACTGGTCGCGCAGCGGCCCCTGGCGCTGGCCCTGGCCGCCGGGTTCGTCATCGAGATCACCCTGGCCGTGCGGACGGGGATCGGGTTCGCGACGAAGGCGCCCAGCGGCTTCGACGCGGTGAACGATCCCGGGAACGCGCAGGCGGTGGCGACGGTGCTGTTCCGCGAGTACTTCCTCCCGTTCGAGGTGACGTCCGTCCTGCTGATCATCGCGGCGATCGCCACGATGGTGCTCGGGCAGCGGAAAGCCCGCGCCGTCACCCAGGCCGAGCTCCGAGCGATGGACGCCATGAAGGAGACGGGCGCGTGAGGACGCCGATCGCGTACTTCATCGTGCTCTCCGGTGTGCTCTTCACGCTCGGCACGCTCGGTGTGCTCCTCCGCAAGAACGCGCTGCTGATCTTCATGTCGGTCGAGCTCCAGCTGAATGCGGTGAACCTCGCCCTGGTGGCGTTCTCCCGGATGCACCTCGCGCTCGACGGCC
>CBHFMJ010000106.1:0-7808 GCA_965994715.1 uncultured bacterium
CTGCGAACGTTCCTCCTGCGCGGCGATCGTGAGCACGCCGTCGGTGAGCCGATCGGCCAAGCGCTCGAGCGCGCGGGCACGCTGCACCGGCCCGAGCGCGGTGGTCGTGGTGAGGTCGAGGCTCAGCTGCACCCGCGAGTCCGCCGTGTTGACCGATCGCCCGCCTGGTCCCGACGATCGGCTGAAGCGCCACCGCAGCTCCTTCTCCGGGATCGTGACCGAGCGTGTGACACGGAGCGGGCCGGGCACCGGGCTTGTCGGCCGAGCCGGCTATCCGGTCAGGGCCGCGGCGGAGCTCTGGTCGACGATGGCGACCACGTCCTCGACGGCGGCGAGACTCTCCTGGGCTTTGGCCTGGGCTTTGGCTGCCTCAACCGAGACGACGCCCTCGATCGCGGCGACGCCGTCCTCGACGATGGCGGCGGCTCCGTCCTCGATCACAGCGCCGCCGTCCTTGGCCTTGCCGCCGTTGTCAGAACCCGGCGTTGGTTCCGGCACGGTCCCCCCGTCGGTCTTCTCCTCGAGGGTCGTCACCGAGACGACGGCGGACGGCGGCGAATCGCCCCCGGCGTTCGTCGCGACGACCCGGTACAGGTAGGTGGTCTCCGGGAGCAGCGCCGAATCCGTGTAGGCGGTGACGTCCATGCCCGTGGTGCCGATCACGGTCCATTCGATCGAGTCTTCCGTCGAGCGCTCGATCCTGTACCCGGTTTCGCCCGCGCCGTCGGCCCAGGACAGGTCCACCGTCGTGGAGGTCGCGACCGCCATCACGGATGGCTCCTCCGGCGGCGCCACCGAGGTCGTGGCCGACACGATGTCGGACGAGACCGCTGCCCCCGAGGTCGTGATCGCGGACACCCGATACCAATACGTCGTCGCCGGCTCGAGGCCCACGTCCGTGTAGTCGGTGACGTCGCCACTCGTCTTCGTGACGAACGCCCAGGAGGTGGTGCCCGGCTGCTCGTCCGTGCGCTTGATCGAGTAGGCCGTCGCCGTCGCCACCTCGCGCCATTCGATGTGGATCGCGGTAGACGAGTGTGACTCGGCAGCAACCGCTTCGGGGCCATCCCCGCCCGCGGTGGTGATGGGAGGCGCCCAGCCCGGATCCGGCGAGGTCGCGACCGAGGGATCCACTACCGATCCAACCGGGTTGGCCGATCTCGTCGGTCCCGTATCGCGCGAGCTCTCACCCGAAGCGAGCAGCTGGGAGTCCCGCTCGCGGGCCGATGGGCCCCGGTCACGTCCCGGGGTGGGGGTGGTGAAGACGGCCACGGCCACGAACGCGGCCGACACGGCGACACCGATCGACCCCCTCCAGAGTCGTCTCGGAGAGAACCCGACGGGGGGCTCCACGGCTGGAGGGCTCTCGAACCGGTGCGCCGAGTGCGTGCGCGCCCCGGCTGGGACCGTCGTGAACTCGCGCCAGAGTTCGTCCAGCTCTCGGATCTCTCGGTTGAGTCGATATTGGGTGAGCAGCTCGAGACCCGCGAACCACCCCAGCACGAGGAAGTTCAGGCCGAACACTGCCGCCAGCACCCATACCAGGACATCCATGGGACCATTACCCTACGCCCCCAGGGGCCCTACGGTCCATCCCAACCCTCGGTCCCCCACGCGGCCTACGAAAGGGCCCCTCGAACGGCCAGCCACCCCCCGGCCGCTACCCGGAAGCGACCCGCTCGGCCGCGCGCATGATCCGCAGCGCGTTGCGGCCGGCGACCTTCGCGAGGGCCTCGTCGTCGTAGCCGCGCTCGGCGAGCTCGGCGAACAGGGCGGGATATGTCGAGACGTCCTCGAGCCCTTCGGGCATCCCCGGAAGCCCGTCGAAGTCGCTCCCCACACCCACGTGGTCGATGCCGGCCAGGTCGCGGATGTGGTCGATGTGGTCGGCCACATCACGGACCGAGCTGGCAGGGGTCGGCTGGGCCTCCTCCATCTGTTCTACGGCGGCGCGGACCGCGTCCGGGTCGTCGGGATGCTCCTCCTTCAGCCTGCGGATCTCCCGCCACTCGGCCTCGTTGGCCTCCGCGCCGTCGGGAGTGAGGAACCAGGGCACGAAGGTCGCACAGATGACGCCGTCCGTACGACCGACAAGCTCGATCACGTCGTCCGGCACGTTGCGCGGCACGTCGCAGAGCGCGCGAGCGTTCGAGTGCGAGAAGAAGACGGGCGCCCGCGAGACCTCGATCGCTTGCCGCATCGTGTCGTCGGAGACGTGCGACAGGTCGACGAGCATCCCGAGGCGGTTCAGCTCACGGACGACCTCCTCGCCGAACGTCGTGAGCCCGCCGTGTGCGCGCTCGCCGGTCCCCGAGTCCGCCCACGGCGTGTCGTCGTTGTGGGTGAGGGTGAGGTAGCCGGCGCCGAGGCTGGCGAGGATCCGCAGCGCGCCGAGCGACGAGCCGATCGACTGCCCGCCCTCGACCCCGATCATCGACGCGACACGTCCCGCCGCCGCGATCCGCTCCACGTCGTCGGCCGTGCGGGCGATCTCGAGGCGGTCGGGATGCGCGCGCACGAGCGCGAACAGCGCGTCGATCTGCTCGAGCGTCATCGTCACGGCCGCGTGCGGATCGGCGAGGTCGGACGGGACGTAGACCGACCAGAACTGTCCGCGGACGCCTCCCCGCTCGAGACGCGGGAGGTCCGTGTGGAGGCTCGGGGCGGACGCACCGACGTCGTGCGTCTCGCCGTTCTCCGCCGCCTTCCGAAGCGCCCACACGAGGTCGTTGTGCCCGTCGATCAGCGGCGCGGACCGGAGCAGTTCGACGATCCGGTCCGAATCCATCCGCGGATGGTACGCCCAGCATGTCGCATCCGCTGTCGATGTTCCAACCATGCGGAAGGAGTGATCGTCTCCTCGGGTCGCTTCGATACGAAAGCGGACGCCGTCCGCACCGCATTGGAGTCGATGATCGATGCGGCGGGAGAGCGGACATCGGGCAGGCAGATCGTCGAGGGGTACCGACGCGTTCCTCAGGACGATGGCGACGTCGCCGCGGCGAGCCAGGCCGCCGCCCGCTCGATCGACGAAGAGCCGTGGTGAGATGACGATCGAACGCGGCGAGGTCTGGTGGGCGGAGACGCCCGAGTCGTCGAAGGGCCGGCCGTTCCTGGTCCTCACCCGGAACGAGGCGATCCCCGTCCTGCGCACCCTGCTCGTCGCGCCGATCTCCCGCACGATCCGGCGCATCCCGACGGAGGTCCCGCTCGGCCTCTCCGAGGGCCTGCCGGTCGCGTCCGCGGCGACGTTCGACGCGGTGCTCACGGTCCCGAAGTCGATGCTCGTTCGCAGGATGGGTGCCCTCGCGCCGGATCGCCGCGCCGAGCTGTGCGAGGCGTTCGCCGCGGCCGTCGATTGCTGACGCGATCGACATTGCGCCATGCTGGGCACGTGGCCGATTGGAACGAAGGCATCATGGAGGAGTTCCGAGCGAACGAGGGGAAGGTCGGCGGCTACTTCGACGGCGCGACGGTTCTCCTGCTCCATACGATCGGTCGTCGCAGCGGGAAGGATCACGTCACGCCCCTCGTGTATCTCCCCGATGGCGAGCGCTGGGCGGTGGTCGGTTCCAAGGGCGGAGCGCCCGCGGATCCGGACTGGGTGCGCAACCTCGAGGCGAACGGGGAGGCGACGATCGAGGTGGGCACCGAGACGATCCCGGTGCGCGCCAGGCAGATCCTCCGTGGTGGTCCCGAGTGGGAAGACCTCTACGCCCGGCAGGTCGCACGCCGAGAGGGCTTCGCGGACTACCTCGTGAAGACCGAAGGCATCCGGACGATCCCCGTGATCGTCCTGGAACGCCGCGCCTAGGAGTCATCTTCCTGGAAGCCCGGGCGCCCTAGAAGTCTCGGCGCCCCTCGAAGTGCCCCGCGACCTCGGGCCGCGTGAGCTGATACAGGGCGACGCGATGCCCACCCGGTCCCTCGAACGAACAGATCGGTCCGTGTGGGATCTCGAACCGGCGCTCCCGCCGCCAGCCCCGACCCTCGAGGATCCCGAGCGCCACGTCCAGATCGGGGACGCGATACACGAGGATCGGGCGGTCGCCCTCCAGGTGATCGGTCAACAGGACGAGCGGCGGATCCTCGCTCAGTTCGACGGCAG
Source organism: uncultured bacterium (assembly GCA_965994715.1). Taxonomy (GTDB): domain Bacteria; phylum Actinomycetota; class UBA4738; order UBA4738; family HRBIN12; genus JAJNBA01. The sequence goes on from CBHFMJ010000106.1 coordinate 4,109, forward strand.
CCACCCTCGCCCCCATCGAGTCGATCGCGAATACCACACGGCCACCGAGGACCTCGCCGAACCATCGGAGATCGTCGGCGACGTCGCGGCTCGGGACGTAGAGGAAGTCGAGCGAGCCGAACGGCGCGGCGCCTGGCACTACGCGGCGATCGCGGCGAGCGCGTTCGGCACGGTGTCCTCCGGCGTCACCGGCGACCACACCTGCTCGATCCGCCCCTCCTCGTCCACCAGGAAGGAGGAGCGAAGGATGCCCATGTACGTGTGGCCTCCGCGATGCTTCTCGACCCACGTGCCCCAGGCGGTCGCCACCTCATGGTCCTCGTCGGCGAGCAGCGGGAAGCCGAGGTGGTACTTCTCGTCGAACCTGCGCTGCTTCTGGGGGTCGTCCGGCGAGATCCCCACGACATCGAGGCCGATGCTCGCGAGCTCCTGCCGATGGTCTCGGAGATCGCACGACTGGACGGTGCACCCGGTCGTGTCCGCCTCCGGGTAGAAGTACACGAGCAGCTTCTTGCCGCGGTAGTCCTCGAGACGCACCGTCTCGCCGTGCTGCTCGAGGAGCGCGAACCCGGGCGCGGGGTCCCCCGCCTTGAGGGTCGTCATGCCAATCACTCTATGCGCGAGCCGAGCGAACGCGTCATCGGAGGTCCGGGTTCAGCGAGTAGATCGGGACGATCGTGCCCCGGTCGAGCACGTGCCCGTCGATCGCGGCGCGGAACTCCTCCAGCGTGAACCCGGACGCGAGGCCGAGCGAGTCGACGTCGATCGCGTACACGGTCGTCTCGTAGTGATGGACGTGCTCGTCGTTCCACGGGGGGAAGGGGCCGTCCCAGCCACCGTAGGTTCCCTCGAGGTCGGCGTTGCCCTCGAAGAGCCCGCGGTACCCGTTCTGCCCCGTGACCGCCCCGAGCGCGGGCGGCTCGGGTGGCTTGCCGTGGGCGACGAAGCCGTCGCCCCCGGCACCCTCGGCCAGCTCGTGCACGCTCGGCGGGATGTCGGCCACGAGCCAGTGCGCGAAGTCGACGCGCGGCTCGTCGTCGCCGAGCGAGAGCCCCTCGACGCCCATCCGCGTTCGGTCCGCGGGCACGTCGGGATCGACCACCGAGATCGCGAATGAGCGGGTCCCTTCGGGCTCGCCCGACCACCGGAGATGCGGGCTCAGGTCGCGGCCGGCCATCTCGGCCTTGCCGTCGGCGGTCGGTGTGGCGACCGCGTGGATCTCCGCGATCGGCTGGCCGTCCGCGACGCTCGTGCTCTCGACCCGAAGCGCCATCGCGTGTGCCTCCTCCGTGAGTCGTCGGGCAGAAGGCTCGCACCCGCGCGCACCTCTCGACAACCCACCTCGACGCCCGAGTGTCAGTCGGTGGCGAAGAGCTCGGCGAGGTGCGAAGCCTCGTCGTCGAGCGCACGGAGCGTCTGCGCCGACAGGCGCTCGAACGGCTCCGTCACGATCCGCCCGTGCTCGTGACGCCAGCTCCCCGCCACCTGACCGTCCACGAGGAACGTGTGGATCGAGTGGGGGGTTTTCGTGTTGAAGACGCGCGCCCGGTAGCGCTCGGGGAGGATCTGAGTGCGTCGCGCGTGCGTGAGGAGGGTCGCGTCCCATGCGGGGAGGAACCGGATCGGCGCCGGGGTCTCGGGGTCGGGCAGCGGCGCCCTTCGGACGTCGAGCAGCTCCTTGCCTCCCTCGTCGAGGAATCGGCGGAGCGGGATCCGCTCGAAGGCGGCGGTGAGCACGCGCGCCGGGATGCCCGTGAAGCCGACGACATCCGCGCGAGAGGCCGGCCCGAAGGCGGCGAGGTACCGACGGACGAGATGCTCGGTCCCTTCCGAATCGGTCACGGCGGGCGGTTCGCCGAGCCAGTCGGATGCGAGCCCATAGAGGTCGGCGCGCGGCTGCTCCCAGGTGCCGAACGGAGGGACCCGGACGAGGTCGAGCCAGAGCCCGACCCCGTTCCACGTGGGGTTGTCGAGCCCGAGGGTCGAGACGATCTCGGCACGGCGCTTGGGCCCGTCGGCCAGGAACCGCGCGGTCTTCCTGGCCGCGGCGGCCGCCTCGCTCGCCGGCCGGCGGTACCCCCTGATCCACCCCTCTCGGCGATGCTCTCGGACCGCGACCGAGAACAGCCAGAAGTCGCTCCTCGATGCCATGTGGATCGTGGTCCGCATCATCCACGCCTGGACGACGGTCTTCCGGTGCAGCGCTCGGGTGAGATCGTCTCGCCGGAAGCCTTCGTGGCGGGTTCGCAGGGCGATGTAGCCGGCCGGTGCGTACTGGGTCTGGAGGCCTCCGACCCGCTCGATCGACTTCGGAAGGCTCGTCGTCGCCCGCTCCAACAGGTGCTGTCGAGCCAGGAGGGCTCTGTTCAGCTCCCGCGTCGAGAGGGTCCGCCTCGGTTCCGGGTCTCCGCTCACCGGAGGAGCCTAGCCATCGCAGTCCACGCGCTTGTCGCTTCCCAGAGTCCATCGGTAGGGTCCTCGACGGACCCGTCGGACGTCTGACGGGACCGACAGCCGTTGTGATCGACGTGGCCGGCAACCAGCGAGAACATCTGATGCAGCTCGAGATCACCGCGATCGACGACGGCTATCGCCTGGAGGGGGAACTCGACATGGCGACCGCGGGTGGGTTGACCGAGCTCTTTCTCGCGGCCTCAGGCGGCGACACGCCGCTCGTGCTCGACTTCTCAGGCGTGTCGTTCATGGACAGCAGTGGCCTGCGGGCCCTCCTCGAGGGAGCGGGCCTCCCGAACGGGGGCGGACCCGTGGTCGTCCAGGACGCCTCACCCCAGGTGCGCCGCGTCTTCGAGATCACCATCCCGGACGGGGTGCCGGGGCTGGAGATCCGTCCCTGAGGGCTCCGACCCGTTCGTGCTCGCCGGGCTACTCGGGCTCCGACGCCGGGGTCGACTCCACGACGTGGTCCGGTGTGTGGTGGATCGCGGGCACGGTTCCCAGCCGCCCGGCCTGGTAGTCCTCGAACGCCTGGACGAGCTCCTCACGCGTGTTCATCACGAACGGGCCGTACCACGCGACCGGCTCGCGGATCGGGCGGCCGCCGAGCACCAGCACCTCGAAGGTCGGTGATCTGCTCTCTTGCGAGGCGGCGGCCTCCAGGCGCACCAGGTCCCCGGAGCCCAACACGGCCAGCTGACCGGTGACGATCGGACGGCGATCCGGTCCGACGGTGCCCGCGCCCGACAGCACGTAGGCGAGGGCGTTGAACGAGGGGTTCCACGGGAGCTCGATCCGCGAGCCGGGTGCGATCGTCGTGTGGACCATCGTCATGGGCGTGTAGGTCTGCCCGGGGCCGGTCTGCCCCGGACCGATCTGGCCGGCGAGGTCGCCCGCGATCACGCGGACGAGCGCGCCGGCGTCCGCCGAGGCCAGTAATCCGACCTCGCTGCCCCGGAGATCCTGGTACCGCGGAGGGGTCCACTTCTCGGCCTTGGGCAGGTTGACCCAGAGCTGGATCCCGTGGAACAGGCCTCCGCTGGCGACCAGGTGCTCCGGTGGCTTCTCGATGTGCAGGATCCCGGCGCCGGCTGTCATCCATTGGGTGTCGCCGTTCGTGATCACGCCGCCGCCGCCGTTCGAGTCCTGGTGCTCGAACGTGCCGTCCATCATGTAGGTCACGGTCTCGAAGCCGCGGTGCGGATGCCACGGCGTGCCCTTCGGCTCGCCGGGCGCGTACTCGACC
>CBHFMJ010000107.1:0-7779 GCA_965994715.1 uncultured bacterium
GGGGCTCCGGATCAGGTCCCACACGGGCGCGAGCATCGACGGCGAGCCGCTCGAACCCGGCCTGGTCGTGATCACGGGAGGCGACCGCCTGGTCGTGCAGGAGTGATCGAGGGGCGCTCAGCGGCCGAGATGCAGGCGGACCACCGATCCCGTCGGGAAGGATCGGATCTGGACGAGATCGCAGAGCTCGTTCGCGAGCCACAGTCCGAACCCCGATCCCCGATCCGCGGGCGGCTTCGTCCGGCCGACCAGCGGGTCGAGGATCCGTCCTCGATCGCGCACCTCGCAGATCGCGGATCCGGTGTCCTCCCACATCCGGAGGGTGCCGCTCCCGCCTCCGTATCGCACGCTGTTCGTCGCGATCTCGTTCGCGATCAGCACCATGTCTCCGGTGCGGGCCGGGTCCAGGCCGTACGCGGCCGCCGCCTCGGCGACGTGCCGGCGAAGCGCCGCGAGACTCTCCCCGGCGAACCGATGCTCTCGCACGCTGCCCTCCGGCTCCGGGAGGGGATCGTCGAAGGGCCTCGCCACGTCGTCGAGGCCCCGATACGTGGAGCTCCCGAACCGCTCGCCCTCGTGCGTCACCCAGGGGTGGTTGCGTTCCGCCTCCGAGAGCACCGCCTCTGGGAGCGAGGCGGTGTCGTAAGGACATGCGAGCCACCATGTCTCGCCAACGGCGAACGCGAGGTTCAGGAGCGCCTCGTGGCGTGCGCACTCCACCAGCTCGCTCGCGCTCCGCGTCGCCCAGATCGGCTCGCCGATCCCTCGGAACCGACGCCCCGACGTCGCGCGCTCCGCCGCGAAGTCGCGCCATGCGGGGATGATCCGCGCCGGGTTGCGCCCGATCTGCTGCATGTCGGCGAACCGCACACCCTCCGGATCACCTCCGAGCTCGCGACGGAGGAGCTCGATCTTCTCCTCGCTCACGACCACGAGGATCGGTTCACCCTCGGCGACGGAATCGCGGATGAAGGCGGAGGTGCGCGTCACGAACCCGTCGGTGCCTGAGTAGAACAGGGCATCGTGCCGGAAGCCCGCATCAGGTGAGGGCTGCCGGATGTCCGTTCGCATGAGGTCTCGTCCCGTCGTGTGGGCGTGCCTGAGGAGACTACCCAGCGGCGGCGGACCTCATGCACCACCCGTCGACCCGCGGCCATCCGTGAGCACGATCCCGGCTCATGATCGTGCCGAGCTGGATCCGGGCGGAATGGAGCGGAGGTCTTCCGGGTATGAGGCCCTGGGACGCCCGACGGGCGCCCGGAAGGAGATCGAACATGTCGATCGGAGAGATCTTCGGCTTCCTCCTGATCGGATGCATCGTGGGACCGCTCGCGCGCTTCATCGTTCCTGGCGACGACCCGATGCCCATCTGGATGACGATCGTGCTCGGCGCGGTCGGCGCGTTCCTCGGCGGCTGGCTCCTGGCCGAGGTGATCACCCCCGACAACAAGGGTGTTCCCTGGATCGCCGCGATCCTCGCCGCCGCAGCACTCGTGGTGCTCGCCCGTCTCGTGCGGCGCGGCTCCACGGGCTCGACGCACCGGCAGCTCTCGTAGCGATGGAGGGGCTCCGGCGGGTCGGCGACCGCCTCGAGGTGGCGGTCCAGGAAGTCGAAGACTTCCTGGACTCACCCGGCGGGCGCCGGCTCCGCCGGCTCCTCGCCAGCGCCGCGATCGTCGGGGCGCCGCTCCTGTTCCGGCTCCCGTTGCTCAAGCGCTATCCCCTCCTGCGCGCACTCGAGGTCGCAGGAGGTGCCGCGCTCCTCGTGAAGTTCGCCGAAGCGCTGCGGGACTGGGAGCCCACCGCCCGGCGCCCGATCGTGATCGACGTGCCGGGGGGATCGGCCTAGGCGTCACACCTCGGTTTCGGTGTGCTCGTAGTACTCGTAGGCCGACATCGCCTTCCCGGAGGATGATCGCCACTCGCGCTCCTGCTCGGGCAGCTTCCCGAGCACCTTGGCCATCGCCCGGACGTGCTCCGCGACGGCGCCGCAGCACGAGCCGATGTAGCCGATCCCACCGTCCCTCGCGTCGGCGGCGAACCTCGCCAGCTCCCCGCGCGCGAGGGTCATCGGCGTGAGCGCGAAGGGGAATGCATCGCCAGCCGTGAAGTCCGGCTCCTCGTTCGAGGTGGCGTAGGCGACGGGCTGCGCAGCGATCGGGACCGCGCCCCGCACGGCGGCGACCATCTCCCGCGCGATCGGTAGCTGTTGCGCCGGTCCGTTGAGGCAGTTCACGCCGACGATGTCGGCACCGGCGTCGGCCAGCTTCTCCGCGGCGTCGCCGGGCGACTCGCCCTCGTACGCCTTGGCGGGCAGTGTCTCGAACGACATCGTGACCATCACCGGGAGCCCCGTCGCCTTGGCCCGCTCGACGAACAGCAGGGCTTCCCCGAGGAACGAGAACGTCTCCCCGATCCAGAAGTCCGGCGGTCCTGCGCTGATCTGGTCCTGCAGCTGACGATCGAAGAGTCCGCGGACGTGATCGGGGCTGCCGGCCTCCTTGGGATCGTACGCCCACGTCAGCGAGAGGTTGCCGGCCACGAGCGCATCGCCCTCGGACGCGACCTCGCGTGCGATCCGCACGGCGTTCCGGTTGATCTCGTCGACCGTGCCCTCCATCCCCACCGTCGCCAGCTTGTCGTCGCTCGCGTAGAAGGTCATGGTCTGGAGCACCTCGGCGCCGGCTCGCAGGAACTCCCGGTGGAGCTGCGCGAGCGCGTCCGGATGCTCGACCACCACTTCCGGCGTGAATGGGCCAGCCTGGACGTAACCGCGCTTCTCCAGCTCCAGCAGGTATCCACCGTCGCCCAGCACCGGGCCGTCGGCGAGACGCTCCAGGATCCCCCTCGGCATGCGATCGAACCCCTTTCGTGGACCCGCCGAGTCTAGGACCGCCCCGCCCGCGCGGGGTACGTGACCGTCCGACCCCCGGTCAGGCGAGGGGAGGACCGCCCGCGTGAGCGCCGCGCCCGCGTTCGGGCCGATACGAGACGACCCAGCGGTCGATCGCAACGCCACTTCCCTCGCTCGCGCGGTGGCGTGTCCCGAGGACCACGACCCTGGCGGTGTGGGGGCCCTCGGCGAGGCCGGATGCGACCCGAACCGAGGTGAACCCGCGCTCCGACGCGTAGAGATCGATCGTGCGCACGGAACGCCCGTCGACCACGATCTCCGCCTGCCCGTGGGTGGGTCCACGGAGCGTCATCAGCGTCAAGCTCGTCCCGGAGAACCGCAGGCTCGCCTGCGCGCCGGGTGCGTCGCTCACGACATACCCCCCGTCGCTGGCGGAGGGATCCTTCACCCGAGCCCACGAGACGGCCTCCGGAACGGGATCGGCGCGGAGTCTCCCACCCCACCGCAGCGCATCGACCGTCACCCTCCGATCGGTCGCCCCGCGACGCTTGCTGCCGAGCGGGGTGATCGTGAGCCGATGTGCGCCGCCGCCCAGATCCGTGACCCGGTGCCGGACGCCTGCTCGGAACCGACTCGCGTACCCGTCGATCACCTTCAGGGGCTCCCCGTCCACGGAGAGGCGGGCCCTCCCCATCCGACGCCCCTCGACGGTGAACAGCGTCACCGACCCGCCCTGGAAGTCGAACGAGATCGAGGCGGCGCCTCGCCGTTCCCAGCGATAGGACCCGCCGATCGAGCTCTTGACCCGCACACGGCTCCACGTGAACCGCGTCCCGTCGCCGTCCCCCTCGGGCGACCGCGGCTCGGACTCGGGGATCGACATCAGCTCGGGGATCGGCGTGGGCTCCGGCGTCGCCGTCGGCTCGGGCGCGATCGTGAGCTCGGGTGCCGGCGCGGGTGCCGGACTCGGCTCCGGCGTCGGCGTCGACGGGGAGCCGGGCCGGGAGCCCGCGTCCGAGCTGCCCGGCGCCTCGGGGACGGTCCGCGCGTTCGGGACCGCGACTTCGGTCGAACGTCCGAAGACCGCGGAGACGACCTTGTCGCCGAGCGCCGTCACGACGCAGGTGGGGACCTCGCCGGCCGGTTCACACGCGCCGCCCCATCGGAGGAACCGGGCGCCATCGTCGGGGACCGCGCGCAGCGCGATCGCATCGCCCGGATTGACCAGGCGTGCGCACGATGTCTGCACTCCCCCGCAGGCGAGGCGTTCCCCGGTGACCATCCCCCGCTCCGCCGGCCGCACCACGACCGACGCCACCGTCCCCCGCGAGAGGTTCCCCTTCATCCAGTCGCGATCGACCGGCCCGTCGATGCCGGCGATCCGCCCCGCCGCCGACCACTGCCAGATCGTGTAGCCCCGTCCTCCCCAGCGGCGACCCGGCACGTCGGGCGCGCCCACGTACCAATGCGCCACCCACAGCGGATGGTCACGCCGGGCGAGCGACGTCGTGTTCCGCATCGAGCCGTGCCAGAAGGAGTTGCCCGAATAGATCATCGCCCGCACCCCGGTGCGCTCATAGACGCGCTCGAGCCACCCCGCAGCCCAGGTCCGGAGCCGTCGAGGGCCCAGCCCGCCCGTCTCCTCGATATCGAGCACGGGGATGATGTCGCCGGCTCGGAGGCCGATCGCGTCGAGGAAGTGGTCGGCTTCGACACGTGGATCACGACGGGCGAGGCCGGGCTTCGCGTAGTGGTACGCGCCCACGACGAGCCCGTTCCGTCGGGCACCGGCGACGTTGCGTGCGTACCGGCCGTCCCGGTAGTGGTTCCCGAGCGTCGCCCTGAGGACCGCGAAGCGCACGGGGGTCGTGGCCACCGCTCTCCAGTCGATCCGCCCCTGATACTTGGAGACGTCGATGCCGGGGACCTTCGGCCCGGCGGCCGCCGGAGCTGCAACAGCGGTTGTCGACACGACTGTGGTCGAGAGCGCGGCGATGAAGACGACCTGTTTCCAGCGTCGTTCGACCCACCCCACGGAACGTCCACCCCCGGATCACGCTTCGCCGACCTCTTCGAGTCGCCGCACGATACCTGCACTGCGGCGTCGTGTCGGGGATATCCTCGGCCGGATCGGGGCCGTCCTTGATGCACCCGAGCGGAGATGCACGATCCGCGTCGGATCTGCGCGCGATCTCGAGCGATGCTCCCTCGGGACTCAGGAGGCGGTCTCGCCGTCCAGGAGGTGGTGCGGAGGGATCCGGGGGTGGCGAACAGGCCCGGGAAAGTGAGAAACCGCCGGAACCCGAGGGCTCCAGCGGTCTCTCGAGGAGGACCATACGCCGCGGCAGGGATCCCTGTCAAATCGAGCGGGCCCGGAGGTCGGCCGCCCAGCCGATGACCTCCTCCACGGGCCGGTAGTTCAAGATCCGTCCCCGCGGGATCCCGGCCAGCACGGCCGTGGCCATGCCGAACGGGAGGAACTCGAGCTCGTGCGCGGCGTGCGCGTCGCTGCCGATCGAGAACCACTCGACGCCCTCGGCCTCCGCCACCCGCGCGAGCTCGACGCCCAGGTCCTGGCGGGCCGGGGTGGCGTCCAGCTCGACCGCCTTGCCCTGCCGCGCCGCCTCGGCGAACACACGGGGCCAGTCGGCCTCCAGACCGACCCGACGCCCGTACATCCGGGCCTTCGGGTGTGCGAGGACGTGGACCGATGGGTTCCGCAGGGTCTTGAGGTACCGCTCGGTCTGGTCCTCCCGGAGCCGCAGCTTCGAATGGAAGGCGCCCAGGACGAGATCCAGCGGCGCCAGCGGCCTCGGCTCCATGTCGGCCGACCCGTCGATGAAGACGTCCATCTCCATCGACCGGAGGACCCGGAAGCCGTCCCCGCCGGCGGCGAGCTCTCCGTTCAGCTCGTCGATCCTCGAGATCTGATCGGCGAGCCGCTCCTCGCTCATCCCGTTCGCGATCGTGAGGCTCCTCGAGTGATCGGTGATGGCGATGAAAGAGCGGCCGAGCGCACGAGCGGTCGTCGCCATCTCGCGGAGCGGGAGTGAGCCGTCGCTGTCGGTCGTGTGGATCTGGAGGTCGGCGTGCGGAGTGGCTTCCCATGCCGGATCGCCGTCGAGCACGGCCCGGACCTCCGCGAGCGTCAGGAAGCCGAGCCTCGTCGCATCCGGCTCCGGGAGCTCGGGTGGCGCGTCGAGCCACGCCTGGATCCTCGCCGCCACCCAGGGCCCGACGGCTCGGAGCTCAGTGAGCGGCCGCCCCGCTTCGGCGAGATCGGCGGCCTCCTCGTCCCAGAAGCGGGCGGCACCCGAGGCCTTCCGGAGCGCGCGCCGGCGATGCGTGGTCTCCTCGTCGCTCGCCCGCCAGAGGAGATCGGCGAGGACGCCGTTCGAGACGATCGGACCCCTCGAGCCGCGCACCCGGACACCGTAGTCCAGTCAGCGTCTTGACCCCGTGGGGGCGGCGGAGGAGCATCAACGGCCGCGGCGTCGGAGAGGATGGCATGCACGGGGGGATGACGGGACGCGGGCGCCGGAGAGGCGGGATGGCAGCCGTGGCCGCGATGGCGATGGCGATCGTCGCCGGGAGCGCCCCGGCGTCGGCCGCGCCGCTGTGCTTCGCGCGAACCGGCTCGATCGTCGGGACGGCGGGCCCCGACGTCCTTCGCGGAACCCCCGGCAACGACACGATCCTCGGCCTGGGCGGTAACGACGTGATCGTCGGACGCGGAGGGAACGATCGGATCTGCGGTGGCGACGGTGCCGACTCCCTGTCGGGCGGGCGAGACCGAGACTCGATCGAGGGGGAGGCCGACGGCGACACGATCGACGGAGGTCCCGGGAAGGATCGCCTGATCGCCGGGGCCGGCGACGACTCGGTCGCGGGGGGACGAGGGCCCGATCGCCTGGTGGGGATGGACGGCAACGATGTGTTGAACGGCGGCCCCGGGCGCGATTCGATCACGTACTTCCTTGCTCGTCGATCGGTGCACGCCGATCTGGCGCGACATCGCGCGAGCGGTGAAGGCCTCGACCTCCTCCTGCGGATCGAGTCGGTCGAGGGATCGCCGTACGACGACGTCCTGATCGGCTCACGGCTCCCCAACGCGATCGACGGCGGGAACGGATCGGACGTCGTCGACGGCCGGGGCGGGAACGATCGCCTCATCGGTGGCCGCGGAGACGACCGCCTCCACGGTCGCGCCGGGAACGACCTGATCGACGATTCCCTCGGCGTGGCACAGGGTGTCTACCCTGACACCGGGCGCGACCACCTCGACGGGGGCGTCGGCGACGATCGACTCGACGCCGTCGACGAGGTGGGCGGCAACGACACGCTCGGCGGAGGTCCGGGTACGGACGTCTGCCTCGCGGACGTGGGCGACGTTCGATCGTCGTGCGGGCCGTGACGGTTCGTCCCGGAGCGGTTCAGCGTGACGCCGCGTCGCGGCGCCGCTCGTAGCGGACGATCGACCAGACCTCGTTCCCCTCCCGATGCTCGGATCGTTCGATCAGGTGCATGCCGACCTTCTCCGCGACGCGGATCGACGATACGTTGTCCGCGTCCGCATACGCCCGAACGACCTCGGCACCGAGGGTGTCGATCGCGTACGAGACCAGCGCCTGGACGGCCTCGGTCGCGTACCCGCGACCCTGCACATCCGGCGAGATCGTGTAGCCGATCTTGAGGACACCGGGCTCGCCGTCCGCCGGGCTGATGCCGACGTCGCCGACCAGCCGGCCGTCCTCGCGGCGCTCGACCGAGAACTGCACCCACCCGCCCGGCTGTCCCGGCGTCCGGGCGGCCATCTCCTCGATGTCCGCCCGGACGCTCTCGATATCGGTCCGCTCCCAGCCCTGCGTGCGGTTCACGTCGGGGTCGCTACGGTAGGCGGAGATCGTCTCGGCGTCCTCGGGTCG